>JBBIUJ010000084.1:0-14486 GCA_037440345.1 Prolixibacter sp. | reverse complement strand
CGAACTGCTCGATGTTGACCTTCCTGCGGAGATGGCCGGCACTGCCATCGACTTCGTTACCCGCCGCAAAGGCGAAATGATCAACATGGAACACAAAGGCGACCGTACCCACCTCGAATTTCATATCCCTTCCAGGGGAATTATCGGTTTGCGTACCAATCTGCTCACCGCCACACAAGGCGAGGCGGTCATGTCGCACCGATTCCTTCACTACGATAAATTCAAAGGACCGATCGAGACCCGTGTAAATGGCTCGCTGATCGCCATGGAGACCGGAACCGCGTTTGCCTACTCACTCGGCAAACTTTCGGACAGGGGCCGTTACTTTATCGAGCCGCAGGATGAAATCTACGAAGGTCAGGTCTGCGGCGAAAACAACCGCGAGGGGGACCTGGTACTCAACCTGACCAAACCCAAGAAGCTGACCAACATGCGCGCTTCCGGCTCAGATGATAAAATCAGGCTTGCCCCTGCCATCAAATTCAGTTTGGAGGAGGCGCTCGAATACATCCAAAAAGACGAGTATGTAGAGGTTACCCCAAAATCCATTCGTCTGAGAAAGATCAAACTTAGCGAAATAGAACGCAAGAGATCTTCAAAAACAGTCTGAAATAACTCCCCTACCGGGAAACCGCTATATCGACAGACCCGATTCCGTAACAGGAGTTGGGTTTGTTGTTTTTATGTCAGTTGTGCAATTCTACATAAATAGCCGCTAGTTTTAACTGGCGGACAACATGCAGCGCGGTTTTCCTGGCTTTAGCCCAATAATCACAAGATTTGGCTAAAGCCCTGTCGCATTTCACACCCTTGTCCACTGGCTGAAGCCAGTGGCAATTCATGGATTAACCACTATATTCGCACTCCAACCCTAAAATTCGATCATAAATCGATGATCTTTCCTGTCAGAAAAAATATTTTATCAAATATTTTCACAAAAAATCACTTCAAAATATTCTTTTGTTGATTTTTATGTAATTGATTTTCTGATATATAAAAAATATTTTAAAAATTATGGTACTATGTCTTGCATAGTACCATATAAAATATATATATTTGTATCACCTACTTCAGTGTAATGGAAAGTACCTTATAGATACATATTAGACAAAAAGTAGTGCATTGCTATTTCGAAACAGTTTAATTGAAGGAAAAATGAACATAGACAATTCAAAGGCACAGATGAGGAAAGGTATCCTGGAGTATTGCATACTTCTGATCCTCTCCAAAAAACCGCTGTATGCTTCTGATATCATCAGCGAGCTGAAAGCGGCGCAAATGATTGTTGTGGAAGGTACACTCTACCCTTTGCTTACCCGGCTGAAAAACGACGGGTACCTCTCCTATCGTTGGGAAGAGTCGTTGCAGGGTCCGCCACGCAAATACTACGAACTGACACCGGTCGGTGCAACCTTTTTAACAGAACTGGAACTGGCTTGGGCTGAATTGGTGGACGCTATCCAACAGCTGAAGGTGAATGATGAAGGGAAAAAGGATAAAGGATAAAGTTAAAAGGATAAAGTAGGGGTAGCATTAACCTCTAACTGTCATGACCATAGTAAATATTGAAAAGAAAAAAAACTAAGATAAACAACAAGAAAATGAAAAAGACATTAACCATCAACCTGAGCGGATCGGTTTTTCATATCGACGATGATGCCTATGAAAAATTGTACGCTTACCTAAACGAAATTACCCGACATTTTGGGAGTGATGCCGAAGCCAAAGAGATTGTCGAAGACATTGAAACCAGAATCGCGGAGATTTTCACCGAAAAGATCAAAAACGGAGGAGAGGTAATTAACCTTGACCATGTGAATGAGGTGATCGTTATCATGGGCACGCCTGAAGCTATCTCCAACGAAGATGAGGAAAAACAACAGCCCTCCGGGAAAAAATTCTATCACACCGGAGGCAGAAGGCTCTACCGGGATCCTGATGACAAGGTACTGGGTGGGGTATGTGGTGGATTAGGTGCCTACTTCGACCTTGATCCAGTCATCATACGGATCCTTTTTGTGCTGATCTTCTTTTTAGGTGGAAGCGGTGTTCTGGTCTATCTAGTTCTGTGGATCGTAGTGCCAAAAGCCTACAGCACAGCCCAACGCCTGGAGATGAAGGGCGAAGTGGTTAACATTGATAACATCTCCAAATCCATCAAGGAGGAGATGCAGGATGTGAAAGAAAACTTCAGAAACTACCGCGCTCACCCAGCTTATGTCCAAGGCAGAAGCAATGTTCGTGATCTTGGCGATACACTTCTCTCTGTCATTAAAGTTTTAGGAACAATCATTCTTGTGATCATTGGTATTCCATTTCTCATCGTAGGTGCAGTATGTCTGATTGTCTTGTTTGCGCTACTGTTTGCCTCCCATCATATAGTAGGATTAATGCCCTTCAACAACGGTTTCAACTTTATGGAACACATTTATGCCCCTGGAGCTACCTTATCCTGGATGACTGTTGGCATTGCCCTGGTGATAGGTATTCCACTGATAATGCTCATCTATGCGGGGATTAAAATGATCTTCCGGATCAAATCGCGTAACCACGTTGTTGGATCTGTCTTTGCCGGACTGTTTGTTGTAGGAATTATCATTCTGATTATCAGCGGAAGTAATACATTGGGAGAATTCACCAAACAATCGACTGTTACCCATTCTGAAAAATTAATTACCTCTTCTGACACCATCTATATTAGTGCAAGAAAAGATCAGGCAGAGAAGGACCTGGATGCCATCATCGATCCGGACCTGAACTTTGAACGCTTCAGAATTGGCACACTCAATGATGTCGATGTCGTTATCGGCATTCCCGAACTTAGGATAGAAAAAGGTGATGCCAGAGAGGCGAACCTGCTCATCAACAAGACATCAAGGGGAACGTCCATTTCCAGTGCCAGACAAAATGCAGAGGATATTCTTTTCAATTACCAAATGAAAGATTCGACGATCAACGTTCAAAGCTCCTATTTGCTTCCCAAAATCTGGAGAAATCAGCGCGTAAACCTGAAATTATATATCCCGGTAGGGAAAACAATATATCTCGATGAATCGGTAAAACCAATTCTTCGGGATGTCCATAACACATCAGATACTTTCGACGACGACATGGTCAACAAATACTGGACCATGAAACCGGATGGCCTGACCCTTGTAAACAGAGCAATTCCTAATGTAAAACCTGTAAAAAAGTAAAACTATGAGCTTTTTTTATCGAATTGGCATACTCGTTGCTATGCTGCTATCATTTCTGTCCGGATTCGGACAAACCAAATCGCAAAAAATCTACGACCGTTATCAAAAAGAGACCGGTGTAACTTACTTCACCTTTTCTAAATCGATGATCGACGCCATGAACATGAACCTGGATGAGGAGGGCAAAAAGATCACCGGCGATTTTAAGGAATTTCGTATTCTGATCTACAACGAGGAAAAGGGTACCTTGAAACATTTTTCGCAGGATATTTCCAAGGAGCTGAGCTCACTGCGCTACGAACAGGTGCACCCCAAAGAGGAAAAACCAAACGATGATGCAGAATTCTGGATCGAAGGAGATGGCAAAAGAGTCTCTGAATGCCACATTTTGATAGGGAACAAAGGGAACCACGACAACTCCTCGCTTCTGATCTCCTTTTTTGGAAATTTCAAGGTGGAGGACCTCAACAAGCTCGAAAAGATCGCCCAGAAACAGAACAAATAAAAAAGTTTGAAGGGTTTAGAATGTTTGAAGGGTTTGAAATGTTGTATTCAATAACATTTCAAACCCTTCAAACTTTTCAAACATTTTAAACAACTCCCTTCTACAGGCTCAGGGACCGATAACCCTTCAAAACATATCAGGAGATTGGAAATTCCCCGGCAACATCGGTGAGTACTTCGCATCCGGTCTCTGTAACCAAAAGCGTATGTTCAAATTGAGCCGATAGTTTGTCATCCACAGTACGCGCGGTCCAACCATCAACTTGATCTACTTTCACCCGGGGTTTCCCCTCATTGATCATCGGTTCGATGGTGAAGATCATGCCTGGCTTCATCTTTGGACCGCTGTTTTTACGAGCCGCATGGTCGACCTGCGGATCTTCATGAAAGTCGATTCCCACACCGTGTCCGCAAAATTCGTACACCACGCTGAATCCCTGGGCAGTTGCATACCTGTTGATAAAATAGCCAATATTTCCAAAATAATTTCCCGGAAAAACCTGTTGTATTCCAAGATTCAGGCATTGCTTTGTTGCCTGAATCAACTTCAAAGCGTCATCAGAACATTCTCCAACCGTATACATCTTACTCGTATCACCGTAATAGCCGTCTAAAATTGTGGTAACATCAACATTGAGAATATCCCCATTTTTGAGAATTGTATTGGCTGACGGAATACCATGGCAAACCACCTCATTCAAAGAAATGCAGCAGGATTTGGGAAATCCGTTGTAATCGAGTGTTGCCGGAATCGCTCCTCTCTCTACCATAAACTGGTGAATCATACTATCCAGGTATTCGGTAGAAACGCCCTCTTTGATAAAAGGTTCAATATATAGTAAAGTTTCGCCGGCAAGTTTGGAACTTTTCCTGATCCCTTCAATCTGCTCAGCGGTTTTAATGATAATGTTCATGCAATTTTTTTTGTAAAGTTAGGGGTATAATTTAAAACAGCAATAGTTTTCAAAAAAGTGACTAAAGTGACTAGAGTGACTAAAGTTAGAACTCCCAAATTTGGCTTCATTCTTGCATCCCCGAAATACTTTAGTCACTTTAGTCACTTTAGTCACTTTAGTCACTCCATGTACTTCATTATCAAATCAACCTTCTCTTCCATAGGCATAAACCCATCCAGCCAATGGATCTCAAAACCATCACGTTCCATCTTCCGGAACCAGGTCATTTGACGTTTGGCAAACTGGTGAATGGCAATTTTCAGTCGTTCAAACATCTCTTCCCTGGTCAATTCGCCAGTGATATAAAGCGTTAGAAATTTGTACTCCAATCCATAGTAAGTCAGATCTTCAGGGGTTAATCCCTTGGCAAGCAGTCCTTCCACCTCTTCCACCATGCCCTCCTTCAACCGTTGTTTCAAACGGCTGGTAATTCTTTCCCGACGGGTATCCCTGTCGTATTGAACCCCCACAATCAACGAATGGATGGCCGGAAATGTAAAATCCAGATCCGGATGATGCAATAGGTGTTCTTCAATCTCGATGGCCCTTATGGCCCTGTTTTTTGTCTCCGTATCACTGCTGTTGTGAACAGTTTTGTAACTATTTAATAGGGATGCCAGCTCTTCGAGTGACATAAGGGACAGCTCCTCTCTCCGTTTTTTATCTGATGGCACCTGTGTAAGCCTGTAACCTTTGAGTACCGCCTCCAGATACAAGCCGCTTCCACCACAGAAGATGGGAAACTTGCCTCTTTGGCTCAGGTCATTATAGGCTTTTATGAACTCTCTTTGAAACTCAAAAACGTTGTACTGCGTACCTGCTTCTACCAGATCAATCAAGTGATAGGGAATCTGCCGCCCCGCTACCGTATAGTCGGCCAGGTCCTTCCCTGTCCCAAGATCCATTCCACGGTATATTTGACGCGAATCGGCTGAAAGGATCTCACCATTCAACCGGTAGGCCACCTGGGCGGCAAGATGGGTTTTCCCGGTTGCCGTGGGGCCAAGAATCGTCAGCATGTCGTATTTCATAAATTGTTTGAAATGTTTGAAGGGTTTAATTTGTTTGAAATGTTACTGGTCTCTGAACTGTTGAAGCGTTGAAGGGAAATGTCATTACTTTTTAAACATTTCAAACCCCCTCAAACATTTCAAACAATTTTGTCGTCCCCTTTTGCTATTTTTGCAAACATGAAAACAACGTTTCAGCATATCATCAACATTCGGAACAAAAGAGCCAGTTTTGACTACGAATTTATTGAAAAATTCGTTGCCGGTATCGTCTTGCTTGGAACTGAGATTAAGTCAATCAGGTTGGGAAAGGTAAGCATGAACGATGCCTACTGCCATTTTGTTAACAATGAGATGCTGATAAAAAATCTCTCTATTTCGGCCTACGATTTTGGCACTTGCAACAACCATGAGGTATTGCGTGAACGCAAATTACTCTTGAACAGAAAAGAGCTGAACAAAATGGAACGAAAGGTGAAGGAGAATGGACTGACCATCATCCCCATCCGGTTGTTTCTCAACGATAAGGGGCTGGTGAAGGTCGAAATCGCCCTGGCCAAAGGGAAACACACCTATGACAAAAGACAGACACTTAAGGACAAAGATGCTCGTCGTGAGATGGACCGACACGAAAAGTACTAGAGGTATTTCTTGACTTTCCCGAAATCTATCATCTTTACTCCTAAATCTTTCCAGTGTTTAAACGGAAGCGGAATCTTGGGTAATTCCTTGATGGCATCCTCAAATACAAAAACCTTATTTCCCAGATTGACCAATCCGCAGACGGCTTTATCAACACAAACATTGGTCGAAACACCATAAACAAAAACCTTTTCAGGGCGTAATATATTAAGAATTTGTTCGGTATAAGGGTTCCCTTCGAAGACATCAAAAGCGTCCTTTCGAATCACAATATTTCTGAATTGGTTTGCATTGGCAAGATATGGCAGAATAGCCAGTTGACTCATCCAGTCAATAATGACAGGAAACGCAGGTTTTGTTTCAGTAATGAACTCTGCACCAAAGGTTCCAGCCATGCAATGTTCGGGAAAAGTAGATATAAAATCAGGATTTTGCGACAATTCCGACGAATTAATCAGGTGGAAGTCACATGTATTGATCACACGGATATGGTTTTCGGCGGCAAAGAGTGTGATTTTTTTTAATACCGGTTTCAACTTTTCTGCACCTTTCACATACAACTTCCCGGCAGGCTCCATGAAATCAAACTGTGTGTCAACATTCCAGAATAGAATACTTTCATGCATAACTTCATTCTTTTTTTAATTGACAACTGCTCCTCACTGCAAAGCTCTCGGTGGGAAATTGACAATTATATTTGATTGATAGTATGATTACTGTAAGAGCTCAAACTTATAGAAAATATTACCCAAAATCGCAATGCGTGGCGTTAATATAATATTATTTCTTCGTGTTGGGAGTGTTCAAATAAAGAAACCCACTCAGTAATTTGAGCGGGTTTCTTGTGGTGTTTGTTCAGATGATGATCTCATCACGGTGTTCGTCGTAGTATTTGGATCCAAGGAAACTCATTGAATTCATCTCTACGATTTTAATCCTTTTGTGGTATTTCCATCGCCATTTACAGACTTTAGAAAAGATAGAACCTCTGGTCAGGAAAGCTCCAACAAATGGGTGAAGCTCAATGGTAAGGCTTTTTTTCTGAAGTTCTTCAAAAATGTACCGAACCCTCTGTTCGATCTCCTCGATGAAAAGCAAAGTCGGGGTAACCTTCCCTGTACCTTTGCAAACGGGGCAATTCTCCTCCGTTTCTATTGCCATCTCCTGTCTTACACGTTGCCGTGTGATTTGCATCAAACAGAATTTACTCAATGGGAGTATATTGTGTTTGGTTCTGTCGGAAGACATTACTTCCTTCATTTTATCGAAAACTTTCTGGCGATTTTCATTACCGTGCATATCGATAAAATCGATTACGATAATTCCACCCATGTCGCGAAGCCGCAATTGTCGTGCGATCTCTTCGGCGGCGGCCAGATTTACCTCCAACGCGTTGGTCTCCTGATCTCCTGTTTTGGAACGATTTCCGCTATTGACATCAATAACGTGGAACGCTTCAGTGTGTTCGATGATCAGGTAAGCCCCGCTTTTAAAGGAGACTGTTTTTCCAAAAGATGCTTTGATTTGTTTATCAATTCCAAAATATTCGAAGATTGGCATTTTACCGTTGTAATACCTGACAATCTTTTTCTTTTCGGAATCGATGGTACCCACATATTCCTTAGCGTCAGCTGCAGCATCTTCATTGTTGATGTAGATGTTGGAAAAATCGTTGCTGTAGACATCCCTGATCAACGAGATGGTACGATCGGTTTCTCCAAGTACCAGTGAAGGAACGACTTGCTTTTCAAGCTTACTAAATCCGTTTTCGTATTTAGCAATCAGTCGCCTCAACTCCTGGTCCAGCTCTGCTACCATTTTCCCTTCAGCCGCTGTCCGAACAATGACCCCATAGTTTTTGGGGCAGATGCTCTGGATTAATTTTTTCAGACGGGTTTTCTCTTCCGTCGTTTCAATTTTCTGGGATACAGAGATTTTGTCGCTGAAAGGCACCAAAACCATGTTTCTTCCTGCCACCGAGATTTCTGAAGTCAGTCGGGGTCCTTTGGTAGAAATGGGTTCTTTGGCAATCTGTACCAGAATAGTTTGACCGGCTTTAAGGACCTCGCTGATTTTGCCGTCTTTGTTGATATCTGGTTCCGGATTTATTCGTGGGAAAGGTGTCAACTTGATTTTTTTGGCGGCAGCCAATTTGAGGAACTTGCTTAGTGTCTGGAATTGTGGTCCCAAATCCAAATAATGTAAGAACGCATCTTTCTCGTAGCCAACATCAACGAAAGCAGCATTTAAACCCGGCATGATCTTCTTTACCTTTCCCAGGTAAATATCACCAACCTGAAATTTAACATCGTTACTTTCCCTGTTTAGTTCTACAAGTCTTTTGTTTTCGAGTAAAGCAATTTCGACATGAGAGGACGATACGTCAATAATCAACTCATTGCTCATGCTGTTTACTCATTTTATGTTAATTGAAACTATTAAATACAACAAACCTAAAGCGCATGCGCGCTTTAGGTTTTGTATAATTTATCAAGGCGTTACAAAAAGCCTATTTTTTCTTTTTGTGACGATTCTTGCGCAAGCGCTTTTTACGCTTGTGTGTGGCCATTTTGTGTCTTTTTCTCTTCTTCCCGCTTGGCATAACAATACTTTTTTAAAATGGAAATTACTTCACGTTGTTTTTAACGCGACCTACAAAAGTTTTGGCAGGCTTGAAAGATGGAATATTGTGTTCCGGAATAATGATAGTTGTGTTACGAGAAATGTTGCGCGCTGTTTTTTCTGCACGTTTTTTAACGATAAAACTACCGAAACCACGGAGATAAACATTGTTACCATCAGCCAATGAGCCTGATACGGTGTCCATGAATGCTTCAACTGCTTTTTGAACAGTAAGCTTCTCAATACCTGTGCTTTTAGAAATCTCGTTTACGATATCTGCTTTAGTCATTGTAAGAAATTTTAATGATTTAACTTTATTTTTGATTTAACTTTATCCCAAATTTCGGTGCACAAATATATAGCTTTTGATTTAACTAATATCATCTTAGCCAATATTTTTTGCTCATTCGTTGTTTTTTTAACAAAATCGATGGGAAATGGAGGGATATCGTAAAGCGTTGACAGTTTGGTACAACCATGCAAAAAGGGATCTCCCCTGGAGGGATAGTCCCGAACCCTACCATATTTGGGTTTCTGAGGTGATTTTACAGCAAACAAGGATACAACAGGGAACCGAATATTATCACAATTTCCTTCGGTTGTTTCCTGATGTAATTTCGTTGGCAAATGCTCCTGAAGAGGAAGTATTGAAAGCATGGCAAGGTTTGGGTTATTACTCCCGCGCGAGGAATATGCACCACGCAGCCAAAACCATTCAAAGCGCCCACAACGGGGCATTTCCATCTGACTATCTTTCCATCAAAAAACTGAAAGGGATAGGCGATTACACGGCTGCGGCCATTGCATCTATTGCTTTCGGACTTCCATATGCTGTTGTAGATGGCAATGTATTCCGGGTTCTTTCGCGTTTTTTTGGTATCTCTACGCCTATTGATTCGACTGCCGGGAAGAAGGAATTTTACCAGCTAGCCCAGCTCATGCTGGATCCCACCAGACCGGGGGAGGCCAACCAGGCGCTCATGGAATTGGGCGCCATTCAATGTCTGCCAGCTCAGCCACTTTGTCCTGACTGCCCGCTCAAAACAGCGTGTTATGCCTATGTAAACCAATGTTTTGAAAGCTTTCCTGTTAAGTCGAAAAAGACAAAACAAAAAGAGCGTTACCTGAACTTCATCTATCTTCATCTCAAAAACAAGCTATTTCTTGAGAAGAGAGACGACAAAGATATTTGGCGGAAAATGTTTCAATTTCCAATGATTGAAACAGATACTCCGGCCTCTCCTGAAGAGGTAATGGCCGGCAAGGCATGGGAAGATTTGTTCAAAAACAGCTCCATAACCATCGAAACCGTATATCCGGAAAGGATCCATCTATTGACACACCAGCGTTTGCATATCAGGTTCTTTTCTGTCATACTTCACACAAACAGCATTTCAGGTCGTTTGCTTATGATAGAACATGGGGAGATTTCAAAGTATCCTGTCCCCAAACCTGTTGAGAACTTTTTGTTGGAGATGGGTCATTGAGATGTCAGAATCCGGTTAGGACCCAAATAATTTTTATCTTTGATCGATTTTGAATTGTCCAAATTTTTCAGTAACTTACAACATACAATAAAATATTTTGAACTATGTCAGTCAACAAAGTCATCTTAATCGGGAATGTCGGAAAGGATCCTGAGATCCGGCATTTAGACAGCAACGTATCGGTTGCTTCTTTCTCCTTGGCTACTTCCGAGGTCTACAACAACAAAGCCGGTGAAAAAGTCACTCAAACAGAGTGGCACAACATCGTTTGTTGGCGAAATCTGGCAAACCTTGCCGAAAAATTTATTCGCAAAGGAAGCCAGGTCTACATTGAGGGTCGTATTCGCTCCAGGACTTATGACACCACTGACGGGGTTAAAAAGACTGCTTATGAGATTTATGCCGACGAAGTGAGGCTACTCGACCGGAAAGCCGGAAGCAACAGCACCCCTGAACATCCGGTTTCTGAAGCGAAAAAAGCCGTAAACGAACCTCAGGTTACATCGGGTTATACCGAGCAGGGTAACACTCCTGATGACCTTCCATTTTGATCTTTTAATTGCTTAATTTGGAAACAAACTTCGTTACTTCCGTTGGAGCCTTGATTGGGAACATTGATTTCTTGCCTTTTACAGTCAGCGTCCTTTCAGGGCTTCTGGTTTTGATCATACTTCTCGGTCTCTCAGCCATTGTTTCGGGTTCGGAGGTAGCTCTTTTTTCGCTTGAACCAAAAGATATTGAAACGCTTAAAACCAATAAGAAAAGGTCAGCGCAACAGATTTTAAAGCTTCTTTCCGATCCGGAACAACTGTTGGCATCCATTCTGGTGGGGAACAATTTCATCAACATAGCCATCGTATTGCTGGCCTCGCATATTTCCAGCTCATTGATAAGTTTTGGCGATGCAAAAACGTTTGAGTTTATATTCCAGACAATCTTCATCACTTTTCTACTCTTGCTTTTTGGAGAGATTATCCCAAAAGTATATGCAGCTCATTATCCAAAAAATTTCGCTTTAAAAATCGCCTCGTTTATCGACATTTTGGGCAAAATTACCAAACCCATCAATTATATTCTGATTCACTCTACCTCCTTTGTCAACAAGCGCATGAGCAAACACAGGAGGGTTCTCTCCATCGACGAAATTTCCAAGGCTTTGAAACTTGCCAACCATGAAGATTTAAGCGATGACAAGGAGATTTTGGAAGGCATTGTCAAGTTCGGTTCTAAAAGTGTTAGTGAGATCATGCACTCAAGGCTCGACATGGTGGTGGTTGATTTTGGTTCCAATTTCAGTGAAGTGCTGGAGATCATCCGTACAGCAGGATATTCGCGTATTCCTGTTTACTCCGGAACCCTGGATCAGGTAAAAGGTGTTCTCTACATCAAAGATCTGTTGCCCCATATAGCGAAAGGAGCCAATTTCAAATGGCAGACCTTGATAAGAGCTCCATTTTTTATACCTGAAACAAAAAAAATCGATGATCTCCTTGAAGAGTTTCAAAAATCCAAGGTCCATCTCGCCATTGTGGTAGATGAATTTGGAGGTACTTCAGGCCTCGTTTCGCTGGAAGATATTCTGGAAGAGATTGTTGGAGATATTGCCGATGAATTCGATGTGGAAGAGAAATCCTATACCCGGTTAGGAACTGATGAATATTTGTTTGATGGGAAAACGCTACTGAATGACTTTTATAAAATTGTCGAATGTGAGGACAATGTTTTCGAAGAGGTCAAAGGCGATGCGGATACACTGGCAGGCCTGATCCTTGAGTTGACAGGAGAGTTTCCAGAACTTAACGAAAAGGTACTTTGCAAGAATTTTACGTTCCAGATAGAGGCTTTGGACCGCAGAAGAATCAAGGAGATCAAAGTACTGATCAACAGGATGCCAGAAAAAAACAGATAGAATCATGACAGGACGCCTCTATCTTTTGTTTTTTTGTCTTTATGCTGCAATGAGTTTGGTCTCATCCTGCACGCACGATGTAACCCCAAAACCCAGGGGATTCTACCGGATAACCTTCCCCGAAAAATCATACAGGTCGCTCAATGGGCCTTTCCCGTACAATTTCAGTATACCAACTTACGCTACGGTTACTCCCGACTTATTAAACCCTGAACAAAAGGATTGGATCACTGTTGAAATTCCAGGTAACCATGCCCAGATTCATATCAGCTTCAAAAAGGTCGACAGCAATTTATCCCAACTCATCGAAGAATCGAGGAGTCTGGTATTCAAACATGAACAAAAAGCAAGCTCCATTGATGAGCAGATCTTTATCCATCCTGCCCATAAAATGTACGGGACCGTATACACTTTAAAAGGAAATGCAGCCTCACCCATGCAATTCTACCTGACCGACAGTGTCAAAAACTTTATCAGAGGCGCCTTGTACATCAAGGAGGTACCAAATTACGACAGTTTAAGACCGGTTATCGGTTTCTTGTCTGCTGATGTCATCAAAATGATAGAAACAACTGAATGGACTGCGAATCATGGCCATTAAGTTTATCGAACATATTGATAATGGTTTTCTTGGCTTTTGGGAGATAACGGAATCAATTGAACAATTGATGGAAATGCTAAATCCGGAAACTGAGGAACTGGAAAGATATCAGTCAATTCGAAATGATCTTCGCAGGAAAGAGTGGCTTGCGGTACGATTGCTCCTTCAAAAAATGACTGGAGATGATTCGAAAATAAGTTATGATCCTGCCGGGAAGCCCCACCTGGTTAATGCACTGGGACATATCTCTATATCGCACTCCTCCAATTGCGTTGTGATCTATCTGCATCCTGAAGAACTGCCTGGTATCGATATCGAATTAATCACAAGAAATGTAACTAAGGCTGCCAGAAAATTTTTGTCGGTTGACGAGCTGAAAGATTGCATGGTTGGCGATCAACTTTCCAACAAAGATGTCATGCTGCGCTGGTGCGCAAAAGAGGCGGTATTCAAAATGGTAGCCTTCTCAGACATCGACTTCGCCAGCCAGATTACCTGCATCGCCCAACCTCTGACTACCAATGAGGGAGTTTTCTCCGCAACTTTTACTTCAAAGGAAGGAACCCTTCAAATCTCGCTCAATTTTCGATGCATTAGAGATATTCTGATGGTTTGGGGGCAGATTAAAATCTAAAATTCCTCCCTTTCATTGCAATAGACTTTGAGACCTTTGTGTAAACCCTGGTGACCTTTGTGGTAAATTATCAAAGAATTAACCACTAAGGTCACCAAGGAAGGCACAAAGGAAACACAAAGGGTTATTTAACCTGAATATCGAACATCTTCTTCTCCCCGATGAACCCTTCCAGACGGTCGTCGATGGCAACAGGGCCAACACCAGCAGGTGTTCCAGTGTAGATCAGATCACCTATTTTCAGGGTGACATATTTTGAAACATGCTCAATAATGGTGTCAAACGGGAAGATCATGAGTTGCGAATCGCCGGATTGGACGGTTTCGCCATTCCTTTTAAGCGAAAAAAGGATGTGTCCCATATCGCCTAACTCCTCTTTTGAGATGAATTTTCCAAGCACTGCTGAAGAATCGAAAGCCTTTGCTTTCTCCCAGGGCAATCCCTTCTCAATCAGGTGCCGCTGTATATCCCGGGCAGTAAAATCGATGCCAAGACCTATTTCATCGTAATAGCGATGGGCAAATTTGGCTTCAATATTTTTCCCGAGCCGGTTAATTTTGATCACCAGTTCAATTTCATGGTGTATCTCTTTCGAAAAGTCGGGCAGGAAAAAAGGTTTGTTGTCAAGACATAAGGCGGAATCTGGTTTCATGAAAAAAACCGGTTCTGTCGGAACATCATGGTTCAACTCCTGGGCATGTTTGACGTAATTACGGCCGATGCAAATGATTTTCATGTCGATATTATGTTTATTTGTTCGTTGTGTTACAAGTGACTAAAGTGAACTAAAGTGACTAGAGTGACTAAAGTTGGGACTCCTGATATTTGCTCAAATCATGCCTCCAGTAAGTACTTTAGTCACTTTAGTTCACTTTAGTCACTTTAGTTCACTTTAGTTCACTTTAGTTCACTTTAGTTCACTTT
>JBBIUJ010000083.1:0-14697 GCA_037440345.1 Prolixibacter sp. | reverse complement strand
GGGACTTCAAGAGTGAGAGCAGAAATATCCGCGAATACATTCAGCTTGCTCAAAAAGAGGGGCTCATGGTGATTGTGCGACCCGGCCCCTATGCCTGCGCCGAATGGGAATTTGGAGGATATCCATGGTGGTTGCAGAAAGAAAAATCACTGGTAATCAGAAGCTTCAATCAACCATTTCTGGATTCATGTAAAATCTACATCAACAAGCTGGTGGATCAAATCAGGGATCTCCAGGTCACCAAAGGCGGGCCCGTCATCATGGTCCAGGCCGAAAACGAATTTGGCTCGTACGTCGCTCAGCGAAAAGACATTCCACTTGCCGATCATAAAAAATACAGTGCGGCCATCAAGCAACAATTGCTGGATGCTGGGGTGGAGGTACCGCTCTTTACTTCCGATGGAAGCTGGCTATTCGAAGGTGGCTCGCTTCCCGGTATTCTTCCGACAGCAAATGGCGAGAACAACATAGAAAATCTAAAAAAAACTGTAAACCAATACAATGGGAACAACGGTCCATACATGGTCGCCGAGTTTTATCCCGGCTGGCTCGACCACTGGGCAGAACCTTTTCCCAAAGTTTCGACCAAATCGGTCATCGAACAGACGGGAAAATATCTCGAAAACGGAGTTTCATTCAACTATTACATGGTTCACGGCGGGACGAATTTCGGTTTCACCTCCGGTGCCAATTATGACAAGAAGCATGACATACAGCCCGACATGACCAGTTATGATTACGACGCCCCGATCAGTGAAGCAGGTTGGGCCACAGAGAAATACATGGCTATTCGTGAGACCATCCAAAAACAGACCAAGGCTTCTCTTCCCGAAATTCCAAAACCAAATCCTGTCATCGGGATTCCATCCATTCCACTGGATAAAGCCGTATCCATTGATGCCTTTATCGATCATGCTAAGGCAGTCGGTAGCGATGCCCCGCTCACCTTCGAAGCCATGAACCAGGGACACGGATACATGGTTTACCGTCGCCATTTTGTACAACCCTTAGCAGGAATGCTCACCATCAATGGATTACGCGACCATGGCCTTGTTTATGTCAATGGCGAGAAGGTGGGGGAACTCAACAGGTATTACAAAAATTACAGTTGTCCGATAGAAATCCCATTCAATGCCACCCTCGAAATATTGGTCGAAAACATGGGAAGGATCAATTATGGCGCACAAATCATCAACAATCTGAAGGGGATCATCGCCCCGGTTATGGTTGATTCAATCGCAGTTGCCGGTAACTGGGAGATGATTGGTTTACCGCTTGACAAATCCCCCGATCTGGCCAATCTCAAGGAGAATTTTATCCCAGGAAGGCCAACATTTTATCACGGAAGCTTCGAGTTAAAAGATACGGGCGACACCTTCCTCGACATGCGCACCTGGGGTAAGGGTATAGTCTTTGTCAATGGCCACAACCTTGGCCGTTACTGGGGTGTCGGTCCCCAGCAGACGCTCTACCTACCGGGATGCTGGCTGAAAAAAGACAAGAACGAGGTCATTATTTTCGAGCAAAAACCTTCTGAAAAGAAGGTAAACCTAAGCGCTATTAAAGACCCTATCCTCGAATCGCTGGCCAAATAGATTTTTTTGCATAACCTTTCAGGCTTAAAGGCGTAAAACCCCTTTAAACGGAAAACAAATTTCCGCAATGAAGGATTAGCAAAATGATCTGGTGATGAATGAAAATCGTAAGGTAGAGGAGGTCGCAAAAATATATTCCGGCATTCAAAAGGAGATTTGTCGGACGCTCGAACAAGCTGATGGCAAAGCAACTTTCGTGGAAGATTGCTGGGAGAAGGAGGTTGGTTACGGCATAACCTCCGTGATTGGCCATGGTGATGCCATCGAAAAAGGAGGCGTCAATTTTTCTTTTGTGCGTGGCGAATTTACGCCTCAAATGGAAAGTATTTTGGGAGAAAAAGCCAACCATTATTCGGTCACAGGCATTTCGTCCATCATGCATCCAGTCAGTCCGCTTCTACCCATCATTCACATGAATGTCCGCTATTTCTCCCTCGACAACGGAACAGAATGGTTTGGAGGAGGGATCGACCTGACGCCCCATTATGTGGATGTGCATGAAGCCGGAAATTTCCACCGGAATTTGAAAGATATCTGCAACCGGTATGATCCTAACTTTTATCCCCGGTTCAAACAGTGGGCCGACGATTACTTTTTCATCACCCACCGCAATGAAACCAGGGGAGTTGGCGGGATCTTCTTCGATCGCCGGAAACCGGGCGAAACGATCAGCTTTGAACAATTGCTGGCATTTACGATGGATGTGGCGCGCGCTTATCCGACACTTTATGCGAACATCCTACAGGCGAAAAAGGGGCAACCTTTCAGCCCATCCCAGAAGGAGTGGCAGGAGTTAAGGCGCGGAAGATATGTCGAGTTTAACCTGGTCTATGATCGGGGAACCAAATTTGGTTTCGATTCTAAGGGTAATGCCGAGTCTATTTTGATCAGTCTACCGGCCACCGCAGCCTGGGAATATAAGAACGCGGTATTGCCCGGTAGCGCCGAATATGAAACTTTGCAACTGCTCAAAAAGAATATCGACTGGATCAATCTCTCCTAACCACATGAACTCAAATAAAACAGCCGTCGTGCTTATCAACGTGGGCACGCCCGACTCCCCCTCCGTGGGAGATGTTCGCAGATATCTCTTCGAATTTTTAAACGACCCCCGGGTTATTGATTTGCCGTGGCTACTCAGAAAAATAGTCGTAAATTTAATCATCGTCCCTTTCCGCGCACCCAAATCAGCTAAGCTGTACAAATTACTCTGGACGGAGAAAGGCTCTCCGCTTATCGTGAACGGTAATTCTGTAAAGGATAAACTGCAGGAACAGTTTGGCGGCAATTATTCATTTTTTATTGCCATGCGGTATGCCAATCCGAATATCCGGGAGGTCATGGGGTACATCCGGACCGAAGGTTTCTCCAGGCTTATTGTTGTTCCGATGTTCCCGCATTATGCCTCTTCCAGCACTGGAACTGCAATTGAAGCCGTGATGCAACAGGTGAAAAGTTGGACCGTTGTACCGGAAGTCAAATTCATTGGACAGTTCTACAACCATCCGCAATTTATAGACGCGTTTGCGGACCGGATCAGGAGTTATCAGCCAGAAAGGTTCGATCACGTGCTCTTTTCCTATCACGGACTGCCCCTTAGCCACATCAACAGCGTGCATCCGAGCATTGATTGCCAAAACTGTGCCTGCAACTTGAAGCTGCCCGATCATGGGAAGTTCTGCTACAAAGCCACCACCTATGAAACGACACGGCTGTTGGCGGTCAAACTTGGGTTGACCGAAGGAAAATATTCACAAAGCTTTCAATCTCGTCTGTCCGATAAATGGCTCAAACCCTATTCGGATAAGGTTTTGAAAGGGAAAGCGGCCGAAGGGGTTAAAAGCATTTTGGTTGTTGCCCCCGCTTTCGTATCTGATTGCCTCGAAACGACCGTCGAAATTGGGATCGATTACCGGAAACGGTTTAAGGATGCAGGCGGGGAACACCTTGAATATGTTGAAAGTCTCAATGATATGCCGGTGTGGATTGATCTTTTGAAAGATCTGATCGGAACCGCTTAGTTGGGATACAGAACACAATCGCCGCATTTCTATCGCTCCTTCTCCCTAATAGATTACTTCTCTCCTCAAAATTGGTTAACGTTCATCTTAATATTCCTAAGTCAATCTCAATGGCTTAAAATCAGCCAAACGGGAAAGGTATGCCAAATTTTAAACGATAATAATGAATACTGTACCGAAAAATTATCTCCCTGATTCGATCATCCACTTGCAACATGGTGGCAAATCAATTTATCGGGTAGTACCGCAATAGAATACCCATAGCAACCGGCTTAGTCCAACCTGGTTTTATTTTCGATTTCCCCCTTACGCACTCCTCACAAAATTCTTCCTCTCAATTTGCCATTGACCAGTATTTTACATAAATTTGGGGAAACCTAAAATAAAACACTAATGCGTTAGCAACCATCCCGGAAACACAAACTGCCAAACAAAAGTTCCCAAATTGAGAATTATTTTATTACCTTTGCATTCAGATTATATTTAAATGGAAAGAATATTTGCAAAGAGCACTTTGAGAGAATATTGGGAAAGACATCCTGATTCAGAGCAGTATTTAAAAACTTGGTATGATACCGCAATGAATACAGAATGGAAATCACCGAATGAAGTCAAACAGACATATGGAAATGCAAGTATTCTAAAGGACAGTCGGATTGTCTTTAATGTAAAAGGAAATTCATATAGATTGGTCGCGAAATTTAACTTTGAGAAACAATGGATTTTTATCCGATTCATAGGGACTCATGAAGAATATAATAGGATTGATGCAAATACAATTTAAAATCTTGAGCAATGAATATAAAACCGATAAAAACAAAGGAAGATTACCAAATGTCATTAAAAAGACTGGAAGTTATATTTGATGCACCTGTTGGAACAGTGGAAAGTGATGAGGCTGATATTCTTGGATTGTTGATTGACGAGTACGAGAAAAGACATTATCCAATAGAATCTCCGGATCCAATTGAAGCAATTAAGATTAGGATGGAAGAGATGCAATTAAAGCAGATTGACCTTATTGATGCAATTGGAGGTAAAAGTAGGGTCTCTGAGATTCTTAATCGCAAGCGAAAATTAACGGTTGAAATGATTCGAAAATTGACTCCTAGATTAAATCTCTCCCCTGGATTGCTTATTAACGATTATCAATTAACCAGATAATGCACATGCACGTTTGCTAACAAACGCCAAATGCCATGCGGGGTAAATATAAGGTGTCTAATTCTCCCATGCCGGAAACACAAACCAAACTAAAACTAAACAAAATCATAACCCGCCCGGCACTTGGCGTCAACCGTTGTGGGTAATGCCAGGAGCGCTCATCAGCAGTGTGGAATTTTAGGAGAGAGAATTCAGTAGCAGAAAAAGTTATCTTTGTATAAATGACAACTTATTATGGAATTTAAAATATTGACTTCACAACTTCTTGACGATTTCACTAAAAGCGTGAATGAATCTCCTTTAGATAAATTAGATAGAATTGAGAAAGTCGAGATGCCTGTTGACTATTTTCAATTTTACAAATCAGTTTCATCGGTATATTCATCCAAAATTGAGGGAGAAAATATTGATTTTGACAGCTATTTCAAGCATAAATTTCTAAACATCAAATTTAGACCCAACTATACAAGAAAAGCTGACGATTTGTATGCTGCATATGATTTTATAGACAACCATGAGTTAAATCCTAAAAACGTTCAAAAAGCTCATTCAATCCTTAGTTCAAAACTTCTGCCCAAAAGCCAGCAAGGATCAATCAGGACAAATCCAATGTTTGTAATTAATAGCGACGATAAAATTGAATACGTTGCGGCAGGACCTGAAATTGTGAAAAGAGAAATGGACAAATTATTCGAAGATATTGACTTGCTAATTAAGACAGATTTAAATCCATTTGAGATTTTTTATTACGCTGCATTAATTCATTTGGTGTTTGTTAAAATACATCCGTTTCAAGATGGAAATGGGAGAACAGCACGATTAATGGAAAAATGGTTTTTAATTGAAAAGATAGGACAGAAAGCCACTTCTGTTCAATTAGAAAAGAACTACTACAATAAGATCAAAAACTATTATTCAAACATAAAAAAGCTTGGGTTAGAATACGAGGATTTAGATTACAGTAAAAGTCTGGATTTTCTTTTAATGACAGTAAATGGCATCAATGATGTGAAATAGAAGGCACTAACCCACAACATCAGCTACCCGTCAAAGTCGGCAGCAGTGGTTTTCGGCGGGTATCTTTTCGCCCAAGCTACTTTTCGGCTTGATCCCGAGTACTCGGGACCCGCAATCCGCCCCTGCGTGTAGCTTCCTACGTTATGGTTAGTTCATTCTATATGAGAGTGTCTCATAGACTTCAAAGGGACAAATCCAACAAAACTTGCTATTTTCAAGATTTTCAGCATTACTAAAAACTTAGATTGATAGCTTATTTATGTCATATAGAAAAGAAATTACCTTACCTTTAGCAGCCTTCAAGTTAATTTTGACTATGAGAAGATTTTTCTTTTTAATCATTACGCTTTTACTCGTTAATTCGACGACATATGCTCAATCAAAGACGGGGTTGCATGCTAATGAATGGAAGCAGCTGTTTAATGGTAAGGATTTGACCGGATGGCGAGCTAACCTCGATCCTACTGCGTTCACTGTCATAGACGGAGTACTTCGGATTCATGCATCGAGTTTGACAAAGGCTCACCTTTTCTATGTTGGTGATCGCGAGGAGGGATTTGAGTCGTTCAAGAACTTTGAACTAGAGGCGACCGTCAGAGCTGAGCCGAACTCTAATGGTGGCATATTCATACATACCGATACCACCACACGGAATGCTAGAAGATACCTGAACCGGGGGTACGAGGTGCAACTTAACAGTTCAGATCTGGAAAAGCGGAAGACAGGTAGCCTATATGCAGTTATTGATCTTGACAAATCACCTGTCAACGAGGCTAATTGGTTCACAGTTTATATTGTCGTCATAGACAAGCGGATTACAGTTTCACTTGATGGCAAGGAGGTTTTAGATTACACCGAACCAGCGAATGTCGTGCGACCGAAAGAGCGTGCCGAAAGAGTTTTTTCGAAGGACGGCGGAGCGATTGCACTGCAAGCTCATGATGCCGGCAGCATATGGTATTTCCGTGACATACGAATCAAGGTGCTGCCCTGAAAAGCAAAGTATGCAATGAACTATTGCCATCAATTTCGGTAGCTTTATTAGAGGGTAAAGGCCAAATTGATATTAGAACAAATCTCAAATAAACAACGAACTAACCATAATCGTAGTTACTAAAATTGGACTTTGGGCAACAGCCCATCCACCCATTCGGGTTCTACTCCATGAATAGGCATGATTCTGATCAACACCCAATCGGATGAGGTTCTTCCTCTTTCGTTCAGGTTTCTTCCAATGGTGCCAGATACAGTACCTCAAACGGTTACGTAGCCAACCGTCCAATTCCTTTAGCTTGCCCTGAATACTTGCTAATCGGAAGTAGTTGAGCCAGCCTCTGGCAGTTACCTTTAGCTTTTGGATGCGTTCGTCGAAGGTACTTGGAGTGGTTTTCCGTGTGATGATCTTGAGTTTCTGTTTGAGCAATTTCCAACTTTTGTCGCTTACCACCAACTGGTATTTGCCTTTCTCACCCTTCACATACGTGGGAACAAATCCGTATCCCAGTAACGTGAAGCTCACGGGTTTGCGAATGCCGTTTTCTCCCGGTTGATGGGTAATTTCAGCTTGTCTTTCAGAAACAGAAAGATGCCATTGCCAATATTTCGGGCAGCCACATTACTTTGCGTATAAATACTAAAATCATCGGCATAGCGGTGTCCTTGCTTTTCCAGCTCCTTATCCAACTCATTGAGCATGATATTGGACAGCAGCGGACTGAGCGGACTTCCCTGTGGCACGCCTTTCCTTCGTTTGACCAGTTTCCCGTTATTTTGAATCGGGGCTTTCAACCATTTCCGGATAAGGCGTAGTGTAAGCTGACATTTTACCTTGCGGTACAGCAATTGAAGCAGGATACAGTGGTCTACTTCATCGAAGAAACTCCTTAAGTCAATGTCTACGATGTGGTGGTAGTCCGAGTTAATGTATTCCTGTGCTTTGAGTACCGCTTGTTGGGCGTTGCGGTTAGTTCGGAATCCATAGCTGTAATCCTCAAATTCCATCTCAAATTTGATGGCCATTACCTGTCCCACCACTTGTTGCAAAAAGCGGTCGATTACTGTGGGTATGCCTAAAAGGCGTGTTTTCCCGTTGCCCTTGGGTATCTCTACCCCTAAAATGGCTTGTGGCAAATATTTCCCCTGACGCAATTCGGATTCAATACGGTCCCTGTTATTGGTCAGGTAATCGTACTGTTCCTTCACGGACATACCATCCACGCCTGCAGAACCCTTGTTCGACACCACCTGGCGATATGCCCGCATCACGTTTCTTCAGTTCAATACTTGTAATCATCTGGCTTGATTTGATTCAGTTGCCCTGTCCCGCTTAAAACAAGGCTAGCATGGCATCCTTGTCGAATTTGGAACTTCTTAATGTTCTGCCCTTCATCGGCTTGTGAGACCTCCGCCTTATTCATCGGCTCGTTTCTATTAACTACTATGGCATCTGCTGACTTCTCTCATGTCAACGCGTGACCTGAGAGACCTCCCCCGGTAAGAGCTCTTTCCTTCCTCCAATGCCTGCGGTATCTACTACCAAACGATGCTTTTATTCTTCGGACGTCGCAAAGATGTGATTGCTCCTCCTCGCTTGAGAGCCTCATATACCGTTCTTGTTCATCAGTACAGGATTTTGCAGTCCCGCTTCCTTCATTGTCCCCCTTGCGGAAAACCAACTTGCGGCTTGCTAATACTTCCGGCCGTTACACCGGCGTATAAGGGACTTTCACCCTCTGGAAAATTGGCACACTGGCCGCTTATGCCCCCAAATTAAACTTGTATATTTAAACTTTTTCAAGAGCTTACAGCAACGTTAGCAGGCATTGGGCAGAAAATTCGTGTATGTTTTGTTGGTATCACAAATTGTATATATATTTGTGATATAAAATTACTTATTATGAAAACTCTTTCATTAAAACTCGAAGATCAGATTTTTATAGATGCAGAGAGCGTGATCGCAAAAGTCAAGAAGACGAGAAATCGTTATATCAATGAGGCCGTTGATTATTACAATCGTTATAATAAAAGGAAAATTCTTGCTACCAAGCTTGCCAAAGAATCAAAATTAGTTCAAGATGAATCGATGTTGGTATTAGGTGAATTTGAAAGAATAAGCGATGAAGATTAAACAATTTGATATTTGGACTGCTGACCTGAATCCCCAAATAGGTACTGAACCCGGCAAAATCAGACCTGTTCTGATTGTTCAGACTGATTTACTCAATTCCCTGCATCCATCCACAATTATTTGCCCGATTACGACCAATGTAGTTAAAGAAAGTGATATTTTAAGGGTCCACATAAAGAAGGGCATTTCCAATATGCAGAAACCATCCGATCTGATGATAGATCAAATCAGGGCTATTGATAATAAGCGATTTGTCCAGAAAATTGGTGAACTTCCGAGCGATATTAGAAAAACCGTACTTGAAAATCTAAAAATAATACTTGACCTGGAATGATCCCACGCCTGCTAACAAACGCCAAATGCCATTCGGGGTAAATATAAGTTGTCTAATTCTCCCCTGCCGGAAAAATAAACAAAACTAAAACTAAACAAGATCATAACCCGCCCGGCACTTGGCGTCGACCGTTAAGCCACATTGATTCGCTCCGATAAAGAGTAGCTAAAATTTGTATATTTGATTAAATTTTAGGATATTGGGTAAGATTACTCAAATATTGATGTTGATAAAATAGTCAGCACTGGCTTGATAAAATTTCTTCATTTAACCTCTATGCCCATTAAGATGATTGTAAAAGGGAATTTTATTCAAGGGGAAGAATGTCAATTTAATAACGGCCCTATCTGTTCCATTCCGTTTTGGGTCTGAAAAGCCTCCTTCATCCGGACTTGGACTTCAATTTGGAATTACATTCTGACGGACAGACCGGCAAAGGTACATAGTGACAAGGGTTTGAAAACATTTTTCCGAAACAATTGTTTCTTTTAAAAGCGCCACTGCATGAATGGGATCTTTCGAATTGGTTTAATACTGGCTCTGGTTCTTTTATTTGCAGGCTGCAAGCCGAAGCCGCAAACTTCCGGTCCTAAATACGGCGATTCACCATTGTCGCTAACCGCACCCATATATCATTTCGCAATACTCCCACTCTATAATCCGGCCAAAATGACGAAATCGTACCAGCCACTATTGGATTACCTGAATGGAAAACTGAAGGGGGCGCAACTCATTCTTGAAGCATCGAGGGATTATGCCAATTTTGAACAGAAATACAAAGAGGGTAAACCTGAATTCATCCTGCCAAACCCATGGCAAACATTGCAGGCCATAAATGAAGGATACACTGTTATTGCAATGGCCGGCGAACCAGCTGATTTCAAAGGCATATTCATTGTTCGCAGAGATGGGGCAATTCGTGAGCCTTCCGACCTCAAAGGCAAAGCGGTAAGTTATCCGTCGCCAACTGCATTGGCAGCCTGCATTATGCCGCAGTATTTTCTGCACTCCCGCGGCATCAACGTGAACAGCGATATTGAAAACAGATATGTTGGCTCGCAGGAATCCTCTATAATGAACGCATTTTTAAAGATAACTGCTGCCGGTGCAACCTGGCCACCACCATGGCGGGCATTTCAGAAAGACCATCCAACGGAGGCTGTCAAGTTGAAGGTTATTTGGGAAACCGAATCACTGATCAATAATTCCGTTATGGTTCGCAATGATATTCCTGCAGCTATCTGCGAACAGGTTCAAAAATATCTGGTTGGGCTTCATGAAACGGAACAGGGCAGGTCAATACTCGCAGGAATGGAGACCTCCCGATTTTTACTTGCTACCAACAAGGATTATGATGCAGTAAAAAAATATGTTGACCGTTTTGAAAAGGAAATTAGAAAAGTTGAAATAAAATGAAAATAAATCAAATACAAAACTTCTTTTTTGGTTCCCTGCGCGGCCGACTGATACTAAGTGTCGCCTTGTTGCATGCGGTAATGATGTCACTTTTTATTGCTGATTCAATGCGCCGTCAGCAGATTATGCTCCTCGACCGTCAGGTGGAGGAAGCAACTGCGCTCTCGCAGGCGCTCTCAATTACTGCGGCAGAATGGCTTGCAGCCAACGATATAGCCGGGCTTCAGGAACTGGTGGACGCCCAGAACCGTTATCCTGAAATTATTTTTGCCATGCTCACCGACCATAATGGACGTATCCTTGCGCATAGCGACCAATCAAGAACCGGGCAGTTTCTGCTTGACCTTCCGAACGATGAAAACCTTACCATGGTAAACAAATCACCTGACCTGGTTGATGTATTGGTACCGGTGGTGCTTGCCCGCAAACATGTAGGCTGGGCCCGAATTGGGATTGGACAAAAAAATTCCGAAATAATACTAAATACAATTACCCGTGATGGTGTATTTTATGCGTTACTCGCAGTTCTAATCGGGTCGTTCATCGCATGGTTTATGGGCCGCCGTATCACCCGAAGGCTCTATGCAGTCCAGAACACGATCCTTGAGGTCAAATCCGGAAACCTGACTGCACGCTCCGGCATATCGGGGGCAGACGAAGCTGCTTCGATAGCTTCAGAGTTCAATACCTTATTGGATACATTGGATCAACAGAATCGTAAACTGCAGGCCATCAGCAACTGCAATCAGGTTCTGATGCGGGCTGAAGATGAGCAAAACCTGCTCAATGACGTCTGCCGCATTATTAGTGACGAAGCGGGTTACCGTTTGGTCTGGGTTGGATATGCCGAAAACGATGATGCCAAAAATGTTCGTCCCGTTGCCTGGGCCGGATTCGATAGCGGATATATTGCAGACGCCAAACTTAGTTGGTCGGCCAATACCGAACGCGGACGCGGCCCCGGCGGAGAGTCCATCCGCACTGGTAAAATAGTTTACATTCAGGATTTCGCAACGGATCCGCGAATGGCTCCATGGCGCGAAAACGCTCTGCACCGCGGCTATCACTCCGCGATTGCGCTACCTCTGAAGGATGAAAATGCAAACTCATTCGGCGTTCTCCTGATTTATTCAACGGAAATCAAAGCTTTTTCTCCAGATGAAATACGGCTTTTGGAGGAATTGGCAGGCGATTTGGCATTCGGTATTATGGTGTTACGTACCCGCAGTGAGCGCAATCTTGTAGAGGAAGCGTTAAAGGAAAGCGCTGCCCGGCTCAATGAGTCCCAGTATATCGCCCATCTCGGCAGCTGGGACCTGGATATCGTAAACAACGTTCTCAAATGGTCAGACGAAATCTACCGGATATTTGAGATCGATCCCGATAAGTTTGATGCATCCTACGAGGCTTTTTTGGACGCTATACATCCTGACGACAGGGAGGAAGTCAATTTTGCTTACACCAACTCCCTTAAAACCAGAATGCCCTATGCCATCGATCATCGACTTCTCTTAGCTGACGGAAGGATCAAGTATGTTCACGAACAATGCGAATCCTTCTATGATGCCGATGGAAAGCCTCTGCGCTCTATTGGAATAGTTCAGGATATAACTGAGCAAAAGAAGAGCGAGGAGGCTGTAAAGGAGAGCGGGATACATTACCACCAGATTGTAGACCTGTCGCAGGATATGATCATCATTCACCAGCAAGGAAAGGTAGTTTTCATCAACGAGGCCGGTATCAAATTGGTCGGGGCATCAAGGCCCGATCAGATTATTGGCAGATCAGTTTTGGAGTTTGTGCCTCCAGCCTATAGGGAAATTGCCATGGAGAGAATGCAATTATCTGTGTCTGAAGATGATCAAAAGTCGCCCTTATATGAGCAAAAGCTGCTCCGGCTCGATGGGACAGAGATCGATATTGAATTACGGGGGATGCCAATCCATTATCAAGGTGGGAAAGCCATACAATTTATCGCGCGTGATATCACAGAACGCAAACGGGCGGAAGAATCTCAGGAAAAGGAAAGGAAAAGAATGGAGGTTCTCCTTTCTGCACTAAATACTGGGCTCTCGCTTATTAATCCAGATATGACCATCGCCTGGGTCAACGAAAAAATCCGTGAGATGTTCCCTGACAGAGAACCAGTGGGCCAGGTATGTCATGTCTTTTACGAATCCAGGGCAACCCTCTGTGAAGGGTGTGGAACAATGAAGGCTTTTGAAACTGGAAAGGTTATTGAAAGCGAGCAGTTAGTTCCATCTGTCGGTAAGTGGTATTATATTATCTCTCAACCAATTATGGATACAGCCGGACGTGTAGTGAATGTGCTTGAGGGAATTACCGACATCACCGAACGCAAACAAGCTGACCAGAAACTCAAACTTCTGAATTTTGCATTGAATAATGTATACGATGAAGCTTATCTTATCAACGAGCAGGCTCGTTTTGACTACGTAAATGACGAAAGCTGCAAAGCCCTGAACTACAGCCACGAAGAATTGCTCGGGATGACCGTGGCAGAGATCGATCCGGATTTTCCCCTGGAACTATGGCCTCAGCATTGGGCCGATCTCAAGAAACAAAATTCCATTGTATTTGAAAGTCACCATAAAACAAGAGAAGGCCGCATCTATCCTGTTGAAATTAGCGCAAATTATTTCAAGTATAACGGACAGGGTTATAACCTTGCATTGGTGCGTGATATTACAGAGCGAAAGAAAGCTGGAGAAGAAATCATAAAGCTTAATCAGGAACTTGAACAACGTGTAATCCTACGTACTGCCCAGCTAGAGGTTGCGAACAAAGAGCTTGAAACTTTTGCCTATTCTGTTTCGCACGACCTTCGGGCACCCTTGCGTGGCATCGATGGTTTTAGTCAGGTACTGCTTGAGGAGTATCAGGACAAAATTGATGAACAGGGGAAAGACTATTTGCGACGAGTCCGATCAGCTTCACAAAGAATGGGACAACTAATTGATGACATACTGAACCTATCGCGCGTGAACAGAAGCGAAATAAATATTCAGCAAGTGAACCTCAGCGAAATGTTTCAGGAGATTGCCGATGGCTTTCTCAGGATGGAGCCAGAACGTCAGGTTCAGTTCGTCGTTCAGAAAGGAATTAAAGCGCGGGGAGATAGCCATCTCTTACGCATAGTTTTGGAGAACCTCATTGGAAATGCATGGAAGTTTACTTCAAACCATCCAACAGCGCTCATTGAGTTTGGAGTACAAAATAATAACGAAACCCCGGTTTATTTCGTCCGCGATGATGGCGCCGGCTTCAACATGAAGTATGCGCAAAAACTTTTCGGCGCATTCCAACGACTTCATAAGGTTACGGAATTTCCAGGAACAGGTATTGGGTTGGCCACTGTTCAGCGCGTCATTCATCGGCATGGCGGCGAAGTATGGGCGGAGGCAGAAATTGAAAAAGGTGCAACTATCTATTTTACCATTCCATAAAATTATTATCATGACAAACAAAACTATTTTATTGGTAGAAGACAATCCTGACGATATTGATTTAACACTTCACGCGTTGAAAAAGAACAACATTAAAAATGAAATTGTAGTAGCGAACGATGGAGCTGAAGCATTGGATTTTCTTTTTGGCACAGGCAAATATTTGGGTCGCGATCTCACATCCATGCCTACAATAATTTTGCTCGATCTCAAACTTCCCAAAATTGACGGACTGGAGGTATTGCGCAGTATCCGTGCAAATGAACTTACCAAGCTACTTCCAGTGGTTATACTTACCTCATCAAATGAGGATAAAGATATTTTAAATGGTTACGGTTTAGGGGCCAACAGCTACGTACGAAAGCCGGTCGATTTCAATCAATTTGCTGAGGCAGTGAGTCATCTGGGGTTGTATTGGTTGTTGCTTAACGAAGGATTACCAATGAAGAATTTGAATAACTATTAACGAATTTTTCATGCATTGTCGCAACAAAATATTCCAACATTACAGATTGGGGATCTGAAAATTTGTCCCCCCGTCATTCAGTGAGGCATG
>JBBIUJ010000082.1:0-14798 GCA_037440345.1 Prolixibacter sp. | reverse complement strand
CGGCGTATGAAGAAATTACAGTCAATGAGCCGCTCCAGTTTTGCATTGGGGATGATTGTTCGCTTCTTTGTCCAGCTATTTTATATGGACCGTGAGACGCTTGCCAATCCGGCAGCCATGGTTGCTTTAAACCACACTTTAACCTGGGTATTTAATGTTGTTACGGGTATTTCGGGTATTGTTTCAATTCTATTTATTACCCTTAAAAAAACCAATCTTACTCATAAAAACAACCTTTGGTCAGCGCCTCATTTTACAGGAGCCACCATTGCGCAGTTCCTATATGTAGCGGCACAGGCAGGTATATTCAGTTTCTTTATCAATTATATGGTTGAAGAAGTTCCGGCAATTGGCGAAAGTTTGAGATCGAGCTGGCTTATTGGTGGCGAAAATGGTTCAATTCTGAGGGATGGAGCTTATTTCCTGACCGAAAAAGGCGCCACCTCACTCATGTCGTGGATGGCCTTCCCGTTATTCCTTTTAGGCCGTTTTACCGGCTCGTTCATTTTAAGGGTTACGAAAGCCCACAATATGCTTGGCCTGTATGCCTTTATTAATGTGCTGCTAATGTTTGTGATTGTAGCCAAATTAGGATGGGTATCAGTAGCGGCCGTTTTCCTCAGCTTTTTCTTTATGTCAATCATGTTCCCAACAATTTTCTCACTTGGTATCTTTGGATTGGGAGAAAGATCAAAAGTGGCATCATCGTTTATTGTTATGGCCATTATGGGGGGGGCTGTATTGCCAAAGGTAATGGGGGCGATAGCCGATGCAGATGGGATGTCGGCAGGTTACATTGTCCCGGCTGCCTGCTTTGTTGTGATTGCGCTGTATGGGTTCTTCTGGACCAAACTCAGTGGGTCAGAAGGATTAAATGGTATAAAGATTGGATCGGGTCATTAACAACTGCCGATGAAAAGTGGCAATTGATGAAGCGGATATACAAACTGGACAAATAGTAACCGATGATCACTTAACTGTAGTGTCTGTTTTTCAAACTGGCGGATTAAAAAAAAGATGTTGCGTAACATTTTTTTTAGTACGCAAACCTTTCCGCAAACCTTTGCGCTAAATTGCTGATTTTTAAGCCTTGCAGGTATTATTTTTTTGGCCAATATTTGCATGAGAGAAAAATGCGAACATGAATGTTATTCATTCATTTAGAGCTTTTTTTGACTCGGTTTTGATAAATTTAATTCGGAATATTTAAATCAAATGGGATGAAAAAGATTGTAGTAGCCGGTGCCGGAGGATTTATTGGCGGTCACCTGACCAAAAGGTTGAAAGAGATGGGTAATGATGTACGTGCGGTAGATAAAAAACCTTTGAACCAGTGGTACCAGGTTCACACGGATGTCGATAATCTGGTTCTTGACTTGAACAGCAAAGAAAACTGCTACACGGCGCTGAATGGATACAATGAGGTCTTCAATCTCGCCGCTGATATGGGAGGAATGGGTTTCATCGAAACGCACAAGGCTGAATGCATGCTGAGCGTACTGATCAATACCCACTTGCTGATGGCCGCAAAAGATTTGGGAATTGACAGATTCTTTTATGCCTCCTCGGCTTGCGTTTACAATGGAGAAAAGCAACAGGATGTAAACAACCCGGGTTTGAAAGAGTCGGATGCCTATCCTGCCCAGTCGGAAGATGGTTATGGATGGGAAAAGTTGTTTTCTGAAAGGATGTGCCGTCATTTCAGGGAGGATTACGGAATTAATACCAGGGTTGCCCGTTTTCACAATGTTTACGGACCACATGGAACCTGGGACGGAGGACGCGAAAAGGCGCCTGCTGCCATGTGCCGCAAAGTGCTTGAAGCAGAATTGTATGGAAAGGATGAAATCAATATTTGGGGTGACGGGGAACAAACCCGCAGTTTCATGTACATTACCGAATGTGTAGAGGGAATTCTCAAAATCATGTACAGCGACATCATCGAACCGATCAATCTGGGAAGCAGTGAAATGGTTTCAATCAATCAGCTTGTGGATATAGTTGAGAAAATCGGCCATATCAAACTGAAAAGGACCTATGATTTGGATGCTCCAAAAGGTGTACGCGGACGCAACAGTGACAATACCCTTATCCTTGAACTATTGGGTTGGGAGCCAACTCTGCCATTGGCTGTGGGGATGAAGGAGACCTACGATTGGATCAAAACCCAAATGGTAAGCGGCGGGAAAAAATAGTGGCACTTAGAACCTATGACAGATAAAAAAGTATTGGTCAGTGGCTGCTACGATCTGCTTCATGCGGGACATATTGCTTTTTTTAAGACTGCGGCGCAGTATGGGAAGCTCTATGTGAGTCTTGGACAGGACGAAAATCTTTTGCGGCTAAAGGGGAAAAAACCCTATTTCTCGCAGGAAGAAAGAGTCTACATGGTCGGTGCCGTAAAATATGTTTCAGAAGCCTTTGTTGCCTCCGGCGAGGGGATGCTCGATTTCGAAGAGGACATGAAACGTATAAAGCCTGACTATTTTGTGGTGAATTCGGATGGGTACACCGATGGTAAAAGGCGTCTGTGCGAAGAGAACAATGTCGAACTAATCGTTCTGGAGCGTATTCCAGAGGAGGGACTGCCTGCCAGATCCAGTTCGCAATCCAAAAAAGAGTTGAAATTTTCTTACCGGCTTTGCCTGGCTGGGGGATGGATGGATCAACCCTGGGTTTCGAAGGTTCACAGCGGACCCTGTGTGGTAGTTCAGATCTGGCCGGATTTCGATTTCAATGATCGTTCCGGAATGGCCACCAGTTCGCGCAAAATAGCCCGCGAATTGTGGGGGGACAAGATCCCGGAAGGAGACCAGGTACGCAATGCTAAATTGCTTTTCGGAGCCGAAAATCCTCCCGGATCAGAGTATATCTCAGGATCCCAGGATCAATTGGGGATTCTGTTGCCCGGCGCAAACCGTTTGGATTACGACGGGAAATTCTGGCCTTGTCATATTGAATCAATGGTAGATCCTGGCACTTGCGAATGGCTTTCCAAAGTTTTACACCTCATTCCCCTTGCCCCACGGCCTGAAGGATATGATCCGTTGCTTGAAAAACACCTGTCGTTTGAAAACGTTGGTGAATTGGCCGATTCATGCCATTTGTGCTGGGAAGGTATCGTAGAAAAGGATATCAGGAAATTGGGAGAAGGGATGAAAGGCACCTTCCTCTCCTGGAAAAAAATGTTGCCCTACACAGTTCCTGATTGGGTTTGGGAACAGATGAATACCAAATGGTTTTCCAATTATCCAGGGGCAATAACCTCAGGAAGTGGAGGCGGTTATGTCATTGTGGCTTCCGAGGAGGAGATTCCCGGAGCCTTGAAAATCAAGGTAAAATATTAATTCGACAATGAACCGCAACTATTGTCTGATCATGGCAGGAGGGTCAGGAACCCGTTTCTGGCCCCGTAGCAGGGTAAGTAAACCCAAGCAGTATCTCAATATTTTTGGAGAAGAGTCGTTGATTCAGGAGACGGTAAAGCGGTTTTCAAATTTTTTGCCGAAAGAGCTTATTTATATTATATCGGCCAAATCCCAACAGGATATTCTGGAAAGACAAATTGCAAATCTGCCGCATGAGAACCTGATTTATGAGCCGGTCGGTAAAAATACCTTACCTGCCATTGGTTTGGCAGCGCTGATAATTGCGGAACAAGATCCGGAAGGAATCCTGATCGTTTCTCCTTCTGACCATCTCATCGGCAATGAGAAGCTCTTTAAGGATACCATTGAATCGGCTGCTCTGGTAGCAGAGAAAACGGATGGAATCGTTACTATCGGAATTACCCCGAAATATCCGGCTACCGGATATGGATATGTTCAAACTTCACAAGAGGTGAAACTTGGACAGGTAATTAAATCCTATTCCGTCAGGCGGTTTGTTGAGAAGCCAAACGTTGAAGTTGCTGCAGGGTATCTTCATCAGGGGGGATTCTTCTGGAACAGCGGGATTTTTGTTTTTAAAGTCTCCGTTTTTCTGGATGCGGTGAAAGAACTGGCACCTGAGCTTTATGCTTCCTTTGAAGAAATCAAAACATATTTTGGCACTGAACAGTTCGAAACTGCACTGGATATAATTTACAGAGAGGTGGCTTCGATTTCTATTGACTATGGCATTCTGGAGAAGGCGCAAAATGTATTTTTGGTACAGGGCGACTTTGTATGGAACGATTTGGGCAGTTGGGAAGAGGTCTATAAATATAGCCGAAAGGATGAAAATCAGAATTCTCTCAGCGGGAACGTGATCGTTCAGGAGACTAAGAATTCATTTGTCCATGCCCAGGACAGTTTGGTTGCTGTCGTCGGACTGGAAGATGTGATTGTCGTTCAGGAGGGAAATACCATTCTGGTCTGCAAACGCGACCAGGCCGAAAATATCAAACAGGTGGTCAGTGAAATTGACGGAAGAAAGCTCTATCAATACCTCTAAAAAAGATCTTCCAGAACTTTAGAAAAGTTGAAGCTACAATAAAATAGAGGGAAAATAGTATGTAACTTTTCTAAAGTTGGAGAATGGGAACTATTGGATTAACTAATAAAAAGCGAAAAAGATGAAAAGAAAAATTGATTCACTAACAAGTATGGCGATGCTGATCATCGTGCTTAGCATGATGACAAAAGTTCCCGTACTGGCTCAGAATTTTACGTCATCGCCCGAGTCATTTAAGCAGTATGCCTATCCTGAATGGTTCCGCGATGCCAAATTTGGCATCTGGGCGCATTGGGGGCCACAGGCAGTTCCCCGCCAGGGTGACTGGTATGCCAAGAAGTTGTATCAGGAGGGTAGCGGCGATTACAAATACCATGTGGCACATTACGGTCACCCGTCCAAATTTGGTTACAAGGATATCATCCCGTTGTGGAAGGCGGAGCGGTGGGATCCTGAGCAATTGATGGCGTTGTACAAAAAAGTGGGGGCGAAATATTTTGTTAGCATGGCCACCCATCATGACAATTTCTTCTTGTGGAACTCCAAAATCCATAAATGGAATGCGGTGAATATGGGACCTAAAAAAGACGTGGTAGGCTTGTGGCAAAAGGCAGCCAAAAGAGAAGGATTGCGTTTTGGGGTATCAGAACACCTTGGAGCAAGCTATACCTGGTTCCAGTCGAGCAGGGGTGCCGACAAAACCGGTCCTGTGGCAGGTGTTCCTTATGATGGAACCAATCCTGAATTCGAAGATCTGTATCATCCTAAAACCGCTGACAACGACAAAGACTGGCTGACAACCAATCCTGAAAATCAGAAAAACTGGCTGTCATGTATTTCAGAACTGATCGACACCTATCATCCGGATCTGCTCTATTCAGACAGTGAACTTCCTTTCGGGGAAGTAGGCAGAACCATGCTGGCGCATTATTATAATCAGGATATCACCAAAAACAACGGCAAACTTGAGGCTGTTTATACCTGCAAGCTGCGTGCCTCCGAAGGAAGGTGGGTACAGGACCTTGAGCGCGGGGCAATGGATTCCATCAGCCCTTATCCCTGGCAAACCGATACCTCAATTGGAGACTGGTACTACCGCACCGGACAAAAGTATATGACAGGAACGCAGGTCATTCAGATGCTGATTGACATTGTGAGCAAAAATGGCAACCTGCTGCTGAATGTAGTACAAACACCGGAAGGAGATCTCGAACCGGATGTTCTGGCCATTTTGGATGTAATTGCCAAATGGACCCCGGCCAATGGCGAAGCCATCTATGGTACACGTCCATGGAAGATTTACGGTGAAGGTCCGACCACAAAGAAAAGCCAGGAAAAAGGACAATTTGGGGGTGTTAAAGATGTGCGTCCCTATGACTCTTCAGACATTCGGTTTACCCAAAAAGGGGAGACACTTTATGCTTTTTGTATGAAAACCCCTACCGCGGATATCAAAATTGTTTCACTTGGAAAGCAATCAAAGATTTCCGATAGCAAGGTGAAGTCGGTAACACTTTTGGGCAGTAAAGAGAAATTAAGCTGGAAGCAGGAGCCTGAAGCATTGGTGATTAACAAGCCGGCCACATTGCCCGACTGGGAGGTGGCGACATTTAAGATTGAGTTCAAAAAGTAGCTATTTGGCACAAAGATAAAGCGGTTTCAGTTTTTAATTGAAACCGTTTTATCTTTGTACCAAATTCTATTCTATGCTAGATGTTTTATTGCAGCACCGTACCATCCGGAAATACAAGGCAATGGATATTCCAGATGAACAGCTGAACAAAATTCTTGAAGCCGGGAGCAGGGCTTCCACTACCGGCAACATGCAAGTTTATAGTATCATTGTTAATCGTGATGCAAAGATGAAGGAGTTGCTGGCCGGTTGTCATTTCAACCAGCCAATGGTGAAGAATGCACCGGTTGTTCTGACCTTCTGCGCTGATTTCAACCGCTTTAATTTGTGGTGCCAACTCAACCACGCCGATCCCGGTTACGACAATTTTCTCTCCTTTTTCACCGCAGCCATCGATGCCCTTCTGGTGGCACAAAATGTTTGCGTAGCCGCTGAAAGCGAAGGTCTCGGTATTTGCTATCTTGGCACGACCACCTATCTGGCAGGAAAAATTATTGATATCCTCCATCTTCCGAAAGGGGTAGTTCCTGTCACAACTGTAACGCTGGGATGGCCTGACGAGGTGCCGGCCCTAACCGATCGTTTACCTCTGGAGGCGATTGTTCACAAAGAGACTTACCAAGATTACAATGCCAATAATATCGCCCGACTATATGCCTTGAAAGAGCAGTTGCCGGAAAATAGAAAATTTGTTGAGGAGAACAATAAACAGTCGCTTGCACAGGTATTTACAGATGTTCGCTACAAAAAGGCAGACAATATTTCGTTTTCCAATATGCTGTTGGAAGTGTTGAATCAACAAGGATTTATGAACCAGCCATCATGAGATGCAGTAAAATTCGATTTGCCATAGCTCCCGGTTACGAGATTCTGGAAAATTGGGTAAAAGCCCTTCCTGAACGGTTTATGCTTGATGGCACTTCTATTTTCAAGGACAGGAATGAGGTCAAGGTGTTTCTGGAACAAGGTTTGGAATTGAATGTCAAAGCCTTTAAATTACCCAATCTGATAAACCGGTACGTGTATGTTTATCTGAGGGGCTCGAAGGCTGCCAGATCATTTCAGAATGCTCTCGTATTTTTGGATTATGGGGCATCGACCCCTACACCGGTTGCCTGGGTGGAATGCGTTGAAGATGGAAAATTGCGGGAGAGTTACTATGTTTCGCTGAATTACAAAACTGATTTCGATCTGAGGGCAGTCCTAAATAGGCAGGTTGCTGATAGTAGAAATATTCTGGCACAATGGGTTCGGTTTACCTGGTCGAAGCTTCACAAAAACGGAATTTTCCACCTCGATTACTCCCCAGGTAATACGTTGATACAGAAAGTTGATGGAGGCTTTCAATTTGCTGTTGTCGACCTTAACCGAATGAAATTTATACCGGTAGGGTTTGAAAAGGGGATTCAAAATTTTCGCCAGTTGGATACCAATGAAGAAAATCTTCGCCTGATTGCCTCCGAATATGCAGCACTTTGTGGCGAGTCAGCCGAAAAGGCCATCGCCCTTTTGACCGGTTATGATCAAAGCAACAAAAACTACCGCCGGCGGAAAGGAAAGTTTAAAGATTGGTTCCGAGGAGATCAAGGATAAAGTAAAACGTTGCAAGCAGGCTTGCAACGTTTTACTTTATCCTTGATCTCCGTTCTTCGGTTTTTGGTTCAAAACATTCAGCATCACCAGTCTTTGGTAAAGTTCTGTTGCCTTGATCAGCTCCATGCAGCTTGGTGTCGGGTAGATGCAAGGTTTACCGCCAAAAACAGAGCAGGGTCGGCAAGTCAGGATGCCATCGGGAGGTTGAATATGGTATTCATCAGGCTGACCCAATGCCGAAAATCCAAAAGCAGGATGCGTACCTCCCCAAACGGATATGGTCCTCACGCCTGAAAGTGAAGCAAGGTGCATGTTGGATGAGTCCATGGCAATCATAAGATCAAGCATTCGAATCATGGCGATCTCCTCCGACAAGGTAAATTTTCCGGCTACGAGATGGATATTTTCGCTGTGTAGTTCAAGTTGTTTTAATAGTTTGATCTCTTTTTCGCCTCCGCCAAAAAGGAAAAATACTACTTTGTGATTCTTGTTGATTAGCGTTATCAACTCTTTAAAATTATTGAGGCCCCATATTTTGGGTGCAGTATTGGCGAATGGTGAAAGTCCGATCTTCAGGTATCCTTTTTCAGGTATTTTCCCCAAAAGATAACTACGGGCGCTTTGAAAAGCTTCGGTAGAATAATCGATATATGGCGCTTTCCCAATCTGTGATTGGATGCCAGCTGCACTAAAAGTATCGGCGTATCGTTGTGTTGAGTGTCTTAAAGCTCTGGTTTTCTTTGTCTTGATAATCTCATTTTTCTCTTTCCTGCCTTTGTCGATCGAAAAAACCGGAGTGCCATTCAGTTTAAAGAGAAAGGTTACGATTTTGGTTCGAAGGACATCATGCAGGTCAACAATCTTATCAAAAGGTCCAAGCATTCTAAGATCCCGGTATAGTCGAATGAGCCCAAACAGACCTTTGTGTTTATTGTCAAGTTTGGGGAAATAGAGTTTCAATCGGGGAATACCAAAGAAGAAAGGAGCAAAAAATGGTCTGGTTACCAGCGTAATATGCAAATCGCTGTCTGATTCGAGCACATTTCGAATGACGGGCACAGTGAGTGCAACATCACCCATGGCAGAGAGTCGGAAAACAAGGATTTTCTTCATTAGTAGTGACTAAAGTGACTAGAGTGACTAAAGTGACTAAAGTTGGGAGTTGCCGTTATGCCAGGCACATTGAATACTTTAGTCACTCTAGTCACTTTAGTCACTTATTATTTGTACTCCTCGTAGCTTTTTTCTTCAAAAAGCTTGGAGCCGGTAACTTCGTTTATTTTTCGCTTCACATCTGATCGGTCATCGTTGATAAAGTAGACTGACCGGGCAGTTTGTATGAAATCATCGCCAAAATCTTTGGCCCTTTCAAGATCGCGGATATGGTCTTCTATGACCCACAATTTCGAGTTTATTTCATACAGTTGACGGTAGAGTGGATGGCTCTTCTCCATGATTGTACCCATTGCCTGATTAACCACCTCATATTCATTTTTGATGTTGGCAATCTTCGCGTGGTCTTTTATCTTAGACAGTTTGATTTCGATAATGGTGAGTTTATCGGCAATCTCTCCGTTGGATACTTCTATCTTCATTTGTTATAGTTTTTGTTTTTATCGGCCAAATGGAATAGCCACATAATCATTTTCGGTTGGTGAGTATATTCACTCATGGCTATTTCATGCGTATATAACTTGTTTTTTATTGCCGTATGGAATCCTCAGAGTAATAAATATCTTCTTTTGTGAGCATTTGAGCATGAGGCTTTCATGGCTGATTTTTTTGCAAAAGTAGCAATATAATCTTTTATCGTCCGTGTCAATGGCGCTACTGATTTCTGAATACATCGCGGGCCGATCCCTGGGCAGTTGGCATGATGAGTACGTCATCAATATTGACATGGGCAGGCCTGGTAATCAGAAAAAGTATGGTTTCTGCCACATCAACAGGTGAAAGCGGAATAAGTCCATTGTAGACACTTTTGGCGCGCGCGGCATCTCCCTTGAAACGCACATGGGAAAATTCAGTATCGACCATCCCGGGGGCAACAGTTCCTACCTTGATGCCAAATGGCAGAAGCTCAATACGCATGGCATGAGAGATGGCTTGTACCGCATGTTTCGTACCACAATAAACACCTCCCATCGGATAGGCCTCTTTCCCTGCCAGTGAAGAGATGTTGATAATATGTCCCGATTTCCGTTGTTTCATCCAGGGTGTTACCGTCCTTGTGACATAGAGCAACCCCTTGACATTGGTGTCTATCATTCTTTCCCAGTCTTCAATTTCGCCATTGTCTACAGTATCCAGCCCAACTGCTAGTCCGGCATTGTTAATCAACACATCGATGGCCTTCCAGTTTCCCGGTAGGGATTCGAGCGAACTTTGAACCTGCTCAGGTTTTGTGACGTCGAAACAGAGAAGGAGACATTTCACCTTGTATTTGGAGGCTAATTCATGCTCCAGCTCTACCAGGCGTTTGTTTCTCCTGCCGGTGAGTATGAGGTCGAAACCGTTGGCAGCCAACAGATAGGATGAAGCAGCTCCAATTCCTGATGTCGCGCCGGTAATAAGTGCAATTTTTGACATGATCAATCCTTTTTGAGAAAGCTAAAATAGGAAAAAGGAATTGTAATTTTGGAAATTATTGTAAAAACATTCATTGCGGTAGTTAGGTTTCAACATATGGCAATTACAATGAATCAATTATCTTTGCCATAAAAACATAGCGGTCATGAGCGAAAACAGTCCAAAGTCTTTTACCATTGATCAGATTTCTGAACCGGAAGATATCCAAAGTGTCATCTATTCGATGCTTGCCATCCCACATCTATCACCGGTCAATATTTTCAATGAATTTGCTGCTCCGGATCTTGATCCGTCGCAAATGAGCAACGACAATACAGACGATTCGGGGATTTTCCAGATCGATGAGGAGGAACAGTTTTATTCCCTGACCATCTATGCCGATCACCGCCGGTTGGCTGTTGATCCATTTGCTGCGGCCCAGATTTTGGTTGCAAAGGCAGTCAGAAGGTTGGTCTGCTATGGCGCTGTACCGGTTTCGATCAGTAGCTTCATGAACCATGTCGAATTTGCCAATCCAATAGCACAGGAGATGGTGATGGCAGCTCGGCTCGGTCTGGATGCTGCAGCAAAAAGTTTCAATCTGAAATTTTCTCAGCGAAAGCTGCATTACGATTATTCGGGCGATGAAGGATTTGTCCCGCCAACCCTCATCATCAGTCTTTTCGGAAAATTGAAGACGCGTGAACAGCTGTTGTTGCCTAAATTCAGGAAAAAAGGGGACAACCTGCTGATGGTTGGTCGTTCCTGCAACGATATTAACGCTTCGGAATACCTCGATTTTTACCATGAAGTAAAAGAGTGGCCACTCATGAAATTTAGTCTTTCAACAGAAGGCCGTTTAACCGAAGTGATGAAAGAGGTGATAAAAAATGATCTTGTCATATCCGCAACTCCCGTTGGTATTGGGGGACTATTTTTCACACTGCTGCGGAACGCGCTTCCAAACGACCTTGGATTCGATATCACGACGGATGGGGAAATACGTACAGATGCCTTCCTGTTTGGCGAGTCAATGGGCCGATACGTCGTTTCTATATCCAAAGAGAAGGAGGATGAGTTTGTGGATTATCTTTTCGACAGGAAGATTCCGGTCATGACTTTGGGTCATGTAACAAAAGGCGAAATTAGAATCGATGACCAATCCATGGGCTTCGTAGATAAAGGTATGGTCAGTGAAATTTTAGATGATTTTGATGAGTGAAATAAAGCCCTACCGGGATTCATCCGCCGGGAAAAAGGAGCAGATAGCTACAATGTTCGATCGGATTGCTCCCAGGTATGATTTTCTGAACCATACACTTTCCTTTGGAATTGATAAATTATGGAGGAAGAAGGCCATTCGGCTGATCGCCTCCTACTCTCCGGAAACCATTCTGGATGTTGCTACCGGAACAGGAGATTTTGCGATTGCGGCGTTGAAGTCGGGGGCAAAAAAAATTATAGGCATCGATATCTCGAAAGATATGGTCGCTGTAGGTGTGGAAAAGATAAAGGCATTGGGACTGGAGGACAGAATTGAGCTGATGACGGGGGATTCGGAAGCCATCCAGTTCCCAGGCAAAAGCTTTGATGCAGTAACAGTGGCTTTTGGCGTTAGAAACTTTGAGAACCTTGGCCGCGGATTGGATGAACTTTTCAGGGTACTAAAACAGGGTGGAACACTTTGTGTGCTTGAATTTTCAAAACCACGCAATGCATTGGTAAAACTGGGGTATAAATTTTACTCAAAAAGTCTGATGCCATGGATTGGCAGGATGGTTTCTGGCGACAGGTCGGCTTATACCTACTTGCCTGAATCTGTTGAGGGATTTCCGGACGGAGAAAAATTCATTACTTTTATGGCCCAATCAGGCTTCGTCCAGATTCGCGAATATAGGCTAACATTTGGTATCGCAACGATATATATCGGGATAAAGGACCCTTCAACAGGCTCAGGGACCGCAAGCTCAGGGCAAGTAAAGTAAAAGGATATAAGGGGAATTGCTTGAGTAAATAGATGATTAAAGGGGAAAGTGTAAAATGAGAAATTGGGGGAAATTATTTTTGTTTGTTTTGTTGCTTCTTCTTTCAGGAGCCATAACTCCTTTGTCGGCACAACTGACGAGGGATGAAAATCTTTCCCGTTTCGATGATCGCCCGCTTCATTTTGGCTTTTACCTGGGTGTCAACACCATGGATTTCAGGATACAGCATTACACAGATGTCATACAAAATCCGATTTTTACAGCGAATCCTGAATTGAAAACAAGAGGTGAATTTTTTTACAATGGCATACACTCCTACCGGGTTGAAACCTATTTGCTAAAACCGGGATTTTCAGTAGGGGGAGTCGTCAATATGCGGGTCAACAGAGTGATTGATTTTCGTTGCACTCCAGGTATGTCTTTGGGATCCAGGCAGATGAAATTCACTGAAAATATCAACCAATACATCATTGATCCCAAAATTGGAGCTCAATTGTATCCCGGCATTACCACAGACCGCTATCTCAGTATTCCATCCGCATACATAGATTTCCCGGTAGGGTTCAGGTACAAAGGGTTCAGAAGCGGGAACCTGCGTCCATACATTTATGGTGGTGCTGCTTACCGACGGGATCTTGAGAGTAAACGGATCTCTGAAAGTGTCGTTCACCTGAACAGAAACGGCTATTATGCGGAGGTTGCTTTCGGACTGGATACCTACTTCCCCTTTTTCAGGTTTACGGGTGAATTTAAATTTTCTTATGGTTTTAACAACCTGATCAGGCATGATGCCGATCTAACCTCAACCACGCCATTGCCCTATTATGGCTATGTATTGGAAAAATTAAATTCCAATATTTTCTCGCTGATCTTCTATTTTGAATAACCTCTATCTCCCTTTTTGAAACAGGGATTCTCTTTTCACGTAAACGAAATTCAAAGTTGATAGTTTGAAAAAAGAACTTAATCTGGCCGTTACCCCTGTAGAAGCGGGAGAACCCGATAAATTGAAGAGCGTTGTCTCAGGAGCACTGAAGCTGGACAAAGACCGGATAGTTCAGATCGTGGTAATCCGGCAGTCAATTGATGCACGGAATGCACGAATCAAAATCAACCTCTCCCTGGAGGTCTATATCGACGAAAAGCCCGAAAAAATTTCGAAGCCCCATTTTGATTATCCATTTGTTGGCAACAAGAAGCCCGTCGTGATTGTTGGCGCTGGACCGGCAGGGTTGTTTGCCGCCCTTCACCTGATTGAACTGGGTTTTTGTCCCATTATCCTTGAGCGCGGCAAGCAGGTAAGCGAGCGAAAGAAAGACATAGCAGCCATTCATGGGGAACACCTGATCAACCCAGATTCTAATTATGGATATGGCGAGGGCGGTGCAGGAACTTTTTCCGATGGCAAACTTTATACCCGGTCGAAAAAAAGGGGAGATGTCAGAAAAATCCTTGAGGTTTTGAACTTTCATGGGGCGCAGGATGAAATTCTGGTGGAAGCGCACCCCCACATCGGAACCAATGTTTTGCCAAAAGTGATTGGCTCGATCCGGGAGACCATTGAACGGTGCGGTGGCTCCTATCATTTTAATTCGAGGGTAACAGATTTGATTCTCGACAACGATCGGATTAACGGGGTCGTTCTTCAAAACGGCGACAAAGTAGAGGGAATCGCGGTCGTACTGGCAACCGGTCATTCGGCGCGCGACATCTATTACCTGCTGCAAAAGAAGAAGATTGAACTGGAGGCAAAAAGTTTTGCCGTTGGCGTAAGGATTGAACATCCGCAGGAGTTGATTGATAAGATTCAGTACCATGGAGCCAGCAGGGGCAAGTACTTGCCACCCGCAGCCTATACAATGGTCGAACAGGTGGGCGATAGGGGCGTTTACTCCTTCTGCATGTGCCCGGGCGGAATGGTTGTGCCTGCAGCGACTTCGCCCGGAGAGCTGGTCGTCAACGGCATGTCTCCTTCTCACAGGGGAGGAAAATTTGCCAACTCTGGTATGGTTACAGAGATCAGGGCTGAGGATATTCCCGCAGAGTTTCACAAATTCGGTCTCTTTGCAGGGCTCGAATTTCAGCAGGCTATCGAAAAGGCTTGTTTTCGCGAAGCCGGGGAAAGCCAGTTGGCGCCAGCACAGAGATTGGCGGATTTCATCTCCGGCAGACGCAGTTCTTCGCTACCTGAAACCTCCTACCGACCTGGCATTACACCCTCATTAATGGGCGATTGGCTGCCCGGTTTTGTTACCTCGCGCTTGCGGGAAGGGCTGAAAAAAATGGGCAGCAAAAGCAACGGATACATTTCCAACGAAGCTATACTGATGGGGGCCGAAACCCGAACCTCCTCACCTCTGCGCATCCCAAGAGCGAACGAAACTTTGGAGCAATTGCAGATCAAAGGATTGTTCCCATGCGGGGAAGGCGCAGGTTATGCCGGTGGCATCGTCTCTTCAGCCATCGATGGGGAGCGGGTCGCTGAGATGATTGGGATGATGTATAGATGAAACGGAGAGACAACGAAACAACGAAACAACGAAACGGAGAAACGGAGAGACAGGACGACTTGGATGACGGGGACG
>JBBIUJ010000081.1:0-14807 GCA_037440345.1 Prolixibacter sp. | reverse complement strand
ACATCCGGTACGAATAAAAAGAGGGTGTCTCATAAGTCCGAGACACCCTCTTTTTATTCGTACTCCTATCTTAGACTGATTTCAAATAGTGAACTCTCCGGAAGATAAATTTACTTTTGAGACAGCCTCTTTTTTCGTATGATGGGAAATATTCTCCCAAAAATTTCCATAAAAGACTTTTTTGTCTTTTATTTGTATACTTACAATAAAATGCGCAAAATGTCTCCAGTTACAACTAAATGGATAAGAAAGATTAAGAAATACCACAAATGGCCCGGTATTGTCGTATCGCTGTTTGCACTTTTATTTGCTTTTTCCGGGATCATTCTCAATCACCGGGAGGTTATCACCTCAGTCGATATTCCACGCAGGTGGATGCCTCCGGGATACCAATATAATAACTGGAACTTGTCAGGATTGAGGTCTTCTTTGCAAATTGGGGAGGACTCCTTACTGGTATACGGCAATATTGGCATCTGGATGGGGACAAAAGGGTTATCTGAATTTCAGGATTGCAACCAGGGTTTTCCGAAAGGGATTGATATGCGGAAAATTTATTCGATCGTAAAATTCAGGGGAAAGTTGGTCGCAGGAACTCATTTTGGAGTCTTTACAAACAATCTGGTTCCTTCAAATTGGATGCAATTTCAAATGCCAAAAGGGGAGGAGCGGATCAGTGATTTAACAGTCAAAGGTGATTCATTGCTCATCCTTACACGCGATTATTTATATTATACCACTGATTTAATTCATCTTCAAAAACTCACTATTCCTCCAAAGCAAGGATATAAAAGAGAGGCCACATTGTTTCTGACATTATGGGAACTGCATAGTGGCGAGCTTTTTGGATTTGTCGGAATGCTGTTTGTCGATTTGCTTGGACTCGTTTTGATTTTTCTCTCAATCACGGGGTTACTGCATTTCCTCTTTCCCAAGCTGATCAGCCGGTTAAAAAGATCCAATCGCTCCTTTTCCGGAACGCTTATAGCAAAAAAATGGAATTTGAAATGGCACAATCTGACAGGGTACGTTTTTGCGCTTTTCCTTTTGGTCAATACGACTGCCGGAATGTTCTTGAGACCACCCCTGTTAATTCCTATTGTTTCCACTAAGGTTGGTATAGTTCCATTTTCTGATTTGGATACAGAAAATCCATGGCAGGATAAATTGCGAAGGATTATCTGGAACAAAGAGAGCGGTAATTTTTTGATTTACACATCTGAAGGATTCTTCTTTGCAGATCAAAACCTTGCAAGGGAACTGATTCAACCCGTTAATCAGCCTATCATAAGTATAATGGGTTGCAATGTATTGGAGCCAATGGGTCCAGGTAGTTACCTTGTAGGTTCATTTAGCGGAATGTTTGTTTGGAATACTGTTACTGGAGCTGTACTGGATTATTTTACTGGATTAGCTGCCGAAACCCCTCATGGCATGAGTCGTCCGGTTGGACAGAATATGGTAGCAGGTTTTGTGCATGATTGCGATGGAAAGTTTTTCTGGATTGATTACAACAAGGGTGCAATTTCAACAGACAAATCTTCAGCCTTTCCAAAAATGGCTGAACAAATTCTGTTATACACCCCTATCTCTCTGTGGAATGCAGCGCTTGAAATTCATACAGGCAGGATTTTTGAACATCTGATAGGCCCATTCTACCTGCTTTATGTTCCTTTGATGGGATTAACCGTACTTATTGTGCTTATCAGCGGATTCCTTGTGTGGTGGCTTGCCTACAGGAAGCACTGAAATACTGACTATATTATTTTCGAATGAAAAAGAAAGCCTACTTTTGGAATGTTTTCGATCAAAATATTGGAATCTTCCTGCAGGTATTTCCTCAATTTGGAAATATAAACATCAAGGCTTCTGCCAGAAAAATAGTCGTTGGTACCCCAGATTTTTTTCAGAATTACCTCTCTTTTTACAATTTGGCCTTCATTCTGGATAAGAAGGTATAGTACTGCATTTTCCCTTGCGGTCAGCCTTCGTGATGTGTGGTTGCTGTTCAGTGACTGATTTTGAACCTCATAGGTATATTCACCCAATTGAATTTTTTTGTTGTCGTTAGGTTGCTTTGTATCTATCCTGTTAAGAATGGCTTGAATTCGGCAGAAAAGCTCATCTTCATCAAAGGGCTTAGTTATATAATCATCAATACCAAGATTAAAACCTTTGATTTTGTCCTCCTTCATTGATCGGGCTGTTACAAGAATGATTGGGACATCTGATTGCTTCTCCCTGATTTTTTTTGCCAGGGAAAAGCCATCCAATCCCGGCAACATCACGTCAAGAACCAAAAATTGAAAGGATTGAGCATTAAAAGTTTTCCATCCTGATAACCCATCTTTGCACAAAGTGACATCAAAACCTTTGGAGGATAAGAAATCTGTCATCAGGAAACCGAGACTTTGGTCATCTTCGACAAGTAATAATCTAATTTTTTTTTCCATCTTTCTCCAACTCTTTCGGGAAAAGGATCGAAAAACTGCTTCCTTTTCCTGGTTCACTATCGACTTCGATAGATGCGTGGTGCGCTTTCAAAACCTCTTTTACATAATACAAACCTATGCCGAATCCTTTGGTGTCATGCTGATTACCGGATGGAATTCTGTAATATTTGTCAAAGATCTTCTTTTTCTCGCCATGTGCCATGCCGATTCCTTTATCCAAGATTCTTACCAGGATACCATTGTTTGTATTTTTCAAAATTATGGTAATTTCAATCAAATCAGGAGAATACTTGCAGGCATTTGCAAACAGATTCATCATGACATGGACCAGTTCATTGTGGTCACCCCTGATTAGGAAAGAGCCTTCATCATATTTTCGAATGATTTTTCCTTCACATTGTTCAACATGAATTTCAATCGATCGAATAGCCTCTTCGAGAATTGTTTTTACGTCCAGAATTTCAAACCTGAAGGCCAGATTATTTTGTTCGATGGCTGCGAGTTGAAGAATATGGTCGGATTGTTGTTGAAGGCGTTTGTTCTCTTCCAGGATCGTCTCGGTATATTTAAGAATCTTGGTATTGGCTGAAGCCTCAGGGGTCTGGTTTATCATTTTGGCTGCAAGAGAGATACTGGAGATAGGCGTTCTGAATTCGTGGGCAAGATTATTTACCATCTCCTTGATGTTATTGGAAAGACTTACCTCCTTCAGATAGTAACGAATCACCAGGAAGAATGAAATGCCGATGAGCAATATTAAGAGAACCGAGCCGGTAAACATCAATCCCATGTGGTGCATAAAAAATTTGTACCGGTTTGGGAAAACAACGCCTATCTCGGTATCCGAAATTTTAAGGGCGTTGTTTAGGCTAAGCCGATAACAGGATGCCCCAACCAATTGATCCAGATTATTGATTTTAAGCGTGTCTTTGCCCTTGAAAATTGCAAGTTCATAAACCAGGTCGATATCATACAGGGCAAGCTCATCCCTGATTTGACGATCGAGGTTCTGCCAGACGTGTGCTGGATGATTCCTGCTGGCCCTGAATGAGCTGTCGCAGGAGATGCTTTTCTGCATGGTTTGACACATGTCCTCATTTTTGCTTAGCGTGGCAATTGATTGGTTGAGCGCAACCCGTACACTTTTGCTGAAAAGGGCCTCCTCGATTCGGTAGGAGTAAAGAAGCCAATGAACCTGCAATCCCAATAGCAGCAGGATTGACAGGAGTGCTGTAAAAACCAGAATTCTCCTTTTTAATTGGCTCATGCCAGCAAAATTAAGAACAAATTCTGATGAATATAATTTTTAACATCGCATTAACAACAAACACCGTCGAACGCATCATTTTTTTTATTTATTTTGACTTTAAATAAACAGTAAAATTGACGTTATGAAAAAATTAGCTCTTGTATTGTCTTTCGTTTTTTGTGCAGCCATGATAGCTCCTGCTTTCGCAGTAGATCCTGTTAAACCAGCAGCCAAAACTGAATGTACCAAAGATGGCAAAGCTTGTTCAAAAGATTGCAAAAAAGCTTGTTGCGCTAAGGATGCTAAAGCTGATGAGACAAAAAAAGCTGCAGTTACTCCACCAGCTAAAAAGTAATTTAGTTTATAATTTGTAAAAAGAGGCTGTCTCAAAAGGTTGAGATAGCCTCTTTTTATTTGTCCACCTCTATTCGATACAAATTGCAAATATTCAATTCACTAGAGGATAAAAAGACTTTTGATATTGCCTCTTTTTTTGCACCATCAAGAGGATTACTTGTCGTCCAATATTATAGAATTGTTTTTGTAACTGATTAGATTTTTGGCCATCCCCCTGAAAATAAACAGATGAAAGGGATATTCAGCATACCAGTATAGTCGTCCGGCCACTCCTACTGGCCGGAAAGTAGCGATTTGCTGAAGATACGGTTTCCCGCTTTTTTGAATGATTTTAAACTCCAGCCATGCCTCTCCAGGTAATTTCATCTCAGCATAAAGCAACAATCTTTTGTTCTGCTTGTCGGCTGCCAGTACACGCCAAAAGTCGAGGGTATCACCTGTATGGATTGAGTTTGTATTGGTTCTGCCTCTGCGCAAACCAACTCCTCCTGATAATTTATCCAGATATCCCCGGATATCCCAAAGCCAGTTGCCATAATACCATCCACGTTCACCGCCAATCGACCACATGTTGCTAAGCACCTGGTCTACGCTGGACTTAATTTCAATTTTCCTCCTGTCCCTGTAGCATCCTTTTGTTGGGATTTTTACATGCTCAAGCAACGAATTGTCCTCGTAACTTGAGACCAGCGAATCTTTCCAACTCGAAACTACATTGTTTTGTTCTATCCGTTGAAAGGCCAATTTTACAGCCTCCTTATAAGATATCAATTGAATATTAAGCAGTTGATTCAGATCGTTAGCTTTCGGAATCACATCCTTCTTCATGCTGTCGATCAACTGTTTGGCGAGTCTGAATGAAGTGGAAGTAATCAAATTGACCCAATAGGAAGAGAATCTGGTGGCATTCAAGGGAACGGTAAAGATGTATCTTTTCATTCCCCTGACCTCTGCGAATTGCTGCAACATCTCCTTAAAGGATAAAATATCAGGTCCTCCAATTTCATAACACCTTCCATATGTTTCCGGATTTGATGCAACACCGCTCAGGTATTCAAGTACGTTTCGGATGGCAATGGGCTGACTTTTGGTTTTGATCCATCTGGGAGCTACCATCACAGGCAGAAGTTCGACAAGGTCCCGTATGATTTCGAAATTAGCGCTACCTGATCCTACAATTATTTCTGCCTTCAAGGAGGTCACTGGTATACCACTGTTTTCCAGAATTATTTCTATACTGTTTTTTGAGCAGGATAGGTTGGTAGCTGCATGACTTGTTAAGCTTCCAAGATATATGATCTGTTTAGCTGTAGTTTGCTGGATAAGGTTGACGAAATTCAGAGCCGGTGAATCGTTGTGAAACCCCGGATCATCCCTCTTGTTGCTCATTGAATCTATTAAGTAATAGGCAACATCAATTGGATGAATGAGTTCTGTAGGACTCTTCTCCTTAAGAAAATCAATTTCGAAAAGTGAGATGTTGTTGTGTCTGTATATACCACCGTTAGGAAATCTGTTTTTATCCCTGACACAGCAAATTACCTCATGACCTTGTTCCAGGAGAAGAGGAAGCAGTCTTTTCCCAATATATCCGGTTGCACCTGTCAGTAGTATCTTCATTGGTCGTTTTAGTTTCTGAACATCTTGATTATCAACATTATTATATAAGAAAGCCAGATTTGTGACCTGAACGACAAGATAAGCAATTTGCATCCAAAACGCTACTTTTCACAGTAATAAAACAAAAAGAATCGGGACTTGGTTTATTTTCAGATAGACGGATTTTGGGTAGATCTCTCACTAAATATAGTATTTCATTTTGCGGGTTAAATTTCTATTCTTAACTTTCAGTATCAATTTCAAAATTTCTGGTTTTTCAAAGCATTGTTCATTGCATTGTTAATTGGAATCATTACAAATACAATGCTTTACCTAATTTATATTGAAAATAAATTGGGGCTAAGGCACATAAAAAAAATTTTCTTAGGCAGTTTTAAAATATTTATTTTCAATTAGATATCATACTATAGAATTTGGTTAAGAGAGTGGGTAATTTCTTTATCCTTAATTTTGAATGATTTCATAAAGTGCATTAAGAATTCAATTGGTTGAAATTGTATTCTAAATTTGAGCCTTTGAATTAGATTTACAATGGATTTTGGATGCAGGCAGAATGCATTTCTGGATCGGGTATAGGTTTGTTAATTCCAAATAGAAATATTAACTTCACATTATAAAACACAAATAATAAGATAATTAGCCCTACATTTTGCATTATATGAAATTGAAAGACTCAACAATTCATCAAATTGTAATAATTTCCCTGGTTGCGATTGTTGTAACAACTGTCTCTGTGCTATTATACCTGGGATACAATTACTATTCAATACCATTGGAGGAGAGGCATTTTCATCCCTTGAACCCAACCTTTAAAGCAAGCGGTACGGTTGGTCATGGTTTGGGCATCATTGGTTCATTATTGATTCTGTTTGGGGTTCTCTCATATATGTTAAGAAAGCGGCTGCGGATTTTCTCAAGAATTGGAATTCTTAAACACTGGCTGGAGTTCCATATTTTCCTTTGTACCCTGGGTCCCTTTCTTATTCTCTTTCATACTACTTTTAAATTTGGGGGAATTGTAGCTGTAAGTTTCTGGAGTATGGTGGCTGTATTCCTGAGTGGAATAATTGGACGATATATTTATCTTCAAATACCGAGATCGATTGAAGGTCAGGAGCTTACTCTGCTAGAGCTTGAAGATCAAAAATTGAGATGAACAAACTGCTTAGGCAAACCATTACTTTAGATGAGAGTATTTATGAATTGACCGATAATTTTCCGGACAAATCGAAAAGACAAAGCAATTTTTTCGGGCGTAGCAAGGAAGAACGTGTTGCGCTTAAAAAATTGAGAGGTGAATTAAAGAGTCAACGAATCCCGGTAAAGCGGGCAAAGGAGATAGTTCAGCTTTTCAAGAGCCAGTTAAGTTTGAAGAAGCGGATAGAACGGTTGGTCACCATGCAGAAGCTTTTTGCCTATTGGCATGTTGCCCATCTGCCTTTTGCGTTTATTATGTTGGTGGTCATGATCATCCATGTGGTGGTAGCTGTAACTTTTGGATATAAATGGATTTTTTAGTTATGGAGGTACTTGTAGAAAAATTGGTCATTTATATTGGTGTTACGATTTTTATTGTTGCAATTATCGCGTTTTATCTTTACAAACAGAAGAGGGATTCGCGCATTGTTGAGGCTAAAATTGCGATTGCAAAGGAAGAAGGTATGCACGAACCTGTCACTTTGCATCCTGTCATTGATGTGAACAGTTGTATCAAAAGCGGCGCTTGCATCACTGCCTGCCCGGAGAAGGATATTATTGGTATCAAAGATGGGAAGGCCACAATTATCAATGCTTCTCACTGTGTTGGGCATGGAGCCTGCTTTCATGCATGTCCGGTTCAAGCCATCACGCTTTACATAGGTACCGAGAAGAGGGGAGTTGAACTTCCTCATGTTGATCAGACTTTTGAGTCCAATGTCCCTGGCGTTTATATTGCAGGTGAAATGGGTGGAATGGGACTGATAAAAAACTCAGTGGAGCAGGGAAAACAGGCAGTTGAAAACCTTACCAAAAAGATCGACAAAAATGTTGAGGCCGATTATGACCTGATCATTGTGGGAGCAGGTCCCGCCGGAATTTCTGCTTCACTTACAGCCAAGAAAAATAAAATCACCGCTTTAACACTTGAGCAGGATAGTTTGGGTGGTACTGTTTTCACATTTCCCCGCTCCAAGATTGTAATGACATCCGCTATGGACCTACCGTTGCACGGAAAGGTTAAGTTATTTGAGACGAGCAAGTTGGAACTTTTGAATATTTGGAATACCGTACTCTCCAAAAATGAGATCAACCTGAAGCAAAACTCAAAAGTTGAGTCGGTTACTCCAACTGATAAATACTTTGTTACCAAAACATTGAATGGTGAGGAATTTACCTCAAGGAAGGTATTGTTGGCCATAGGGAGGAGAGGGTCTCCACGAAAGCTGAATGTAGCGGGCGAAGAGAGCATGAAAGTGGCCTACCGTTTACTTGAGCCAGAGTTTATTGAGGGTAAAAAGGTTTTGGTTGTAGGGGGTGGTGATTCTGCCATTGAATCGGCATTGCTTCTTGCCGACCAAAACCAGGTAACAATATCTTATAGAAGCGAGGTCTTCGGAAGATTGAAACCTAAAAACAATGAAAAAATTAAGGAAGCAATAGCGAATAATAAAGTGAATGTTCTGTATAATTCCAACATATCCAGTATTGAAGACCATCAGGTTAAGATCAGGAACTCTGAAAGTAATACGGAATTGGTACTGGAAAATGATCTGGTATACATTTTTGCCGGAGGAGAGTTGCCAACACAATTTCTTGAAAAGATAGGGATTCGGATTACAAAAAAATTTGGGGAAGCTATCTTAAAGCATGAGAAGTAATTGGAAGATAAGTAGATGTGGTATGATAAAGGGTAAATTTTTGCATAGGACAATCTTTATTGTAGGCGCGATGATGTTATCATTGGTGGGAATGGCGCAAATATCGCCTGGAGATCTTGCTAAGGTTCATGCCCATCTGGAAGGAATGGCAAATTGTACCTTGTGCCATACTCTGGGGGCGAAGGTTTCCAACGAAAAATGCCTTGACTGTCACAAAGAGATCAAAAAGCGATTGGATGAATCAAAAGGATTTCATGCATCCTCCAAAGTGAAAGGCAAAGATTGCATTATTTGTCACAGTGACCATTACGGTCGGAATTATGACATTGTCCATTTGGTAAAAGACAAATTTGACCACAATGATACTGGTTACAAATTAGAGGGAAAACATGCGAAAAAAGATTGTCAGAATTGCCATAAAAAGGAGAATATTGCTGATCCGCAGTTGAAAAGTAAGCACGAAACTTTTTTGGGTTTGAACGATCGTTGTTTGACATGCCATGAAGATTATCACCAAAAGACCCTCTCTGTAAACTGTTTGAATTGCCATGTCGACGATGCGTTTAAACCAGCATCAAAATTTGACCACCAAAAGGCCAAATATCAGTTAAGGGGCAAACATACGGAAGTCGCCTGTGTGAAGTGCCATGCAGTAAGTGTAAAAAATGGTAAAAGCTTTCAGCAATTTGCCGGTTTGCAATTTCAAAATTGTGCGAATTGTCACAAGGATCCTCACGAAAACAAATTCGGCCAAAATTGCACCCAATGTCATGTGGAAACTTCATTCCAAGCTGTCAAGGGTACCGGTCAGTTTGATCATAGCAAAACCGGATTTTTACTGGAAGGACGGCATAGCCAGGTTGCCTGTAAATTGTGTCATAAAGTAAGTATTACAACGCCGGTCTTGCACGAAAAATGTACGGATTGCCACAAAGACTACCATAAGAATCAATTCATGAAAGAAGGTAAATCACCAGATTGTTCAGAGTGTCATGATGCGACGGGATTCAACAAGTTTTCATATTCGTTTGAAAAGCACAACTTAACCAAATTCAAGCTTGAGGGAGCGCATCAGGCTACCCCTTGCTTTGAATGTCATAAGAGAGAGAAAGATTGGAATTTTAAGGGGATTGGTGAGCGATGCGTCGATTGTCACAAGGACATTCACCTGAACTTAATTGATGCCAAATATTACCCTTCCCAAAAGTGCGAAAATTGCCATTTGCCCTTGGCATGGAGTGAAGTAAGGTTTGACCATCAACTAACATCATTTGCCCTTGAAGGTAAACATGCTGCTGTAACTTGCAGAAAATGCCATTTCAAAGAAAATACTGAAAGTGTTATCAACCAGAAGTTTAATGCCCTAAAAGCCAGTTGCGAGAATTGTCACAATGATGTTCATCATGCCCAATTCAATGAAAATAAGGAGATCGTCTGTCTGAGGTGTCATGGTTTTGAAAATTGGAAACCTGAAAAATTTAACCACAATTCCACGCGGTTTAAGTTAGACGGAGGTCACAAAGATGTAGCCTGTATAAAATGTCATAAACCCTTATCAGAGGGGAATATAAGATACATTAACTACACATTTAAAGAGATATTATGCGCAACTTGTCACTTACAATAGTCATTCTTTTGATGGCTTTCGGTGTGCTGGGGCAGACTTCACCTCACGGGAAAGCCTTTCGCATCGATTGTGCCCAGTGTCATACTTCTAATAGTTGGAAAGTTAACATCACTGACCTAAAATTTAACCACGACGTTACAGATTTTAAGCTGGTTGGTCAGCACACAGTGATCAATTGCAGAGATTGCCACCTTACGCTCACTTTTAAAGATGGAAGAAGGAATTGCATTGATTGTCACAACGATGTGCATGATCAAACCCTTGGAAAGGATTGTGAGAAGTGCCATACCCCTAAAACCTGGATTATCAGTGACATTACAGCCTTGCATCAGAAGACCAGGTTTCCTCTCCTGGGAGCCCACAAAACAGTCAATTGCGCTGACTGTCATAAATCAGCATCGAAATTTAAGTTTGAACCTCTTGGAACTGAATGTGTGAGTTGCCATAATGCTGATTTTCAGAAAACCACCACTCCTAACCACGTAACAAACAAGTATTCAACTGACTGTTTGGAATGTCACAGCCAAAATTCAAACAGTTGGCATACGGGATTAGTCAATCACGATTTTTTCCCGTTAACCGGAGGACATAACATAGGGTGCGGACTCTGTCATACTACCACCCACTACACAAAAATATCGACTGAATGTAATACCTGTCATAATAAACATTTTACGGCTGCCCAAACCCCAAAACACGTTGAAGCCGGTATTCCGGTTAAATGTGAAACATGCCACAACATAGTAGCATGGAAACCATCAAGTTTCAATCATACCTCTACAGGATATGAACTAAAGGGGGCTCACAAAACCCTGGATCAATGTTCACTATGCCACAAGGGAAATTTAACTACAGCACCTCAAACATGTGTTGGCTGCCATCAGACAAAATATGATGCTGCCCCTAATCATAAAGCCCAGGCATATCCTGCTGATTGTGCTATGTGCCACACTCAGAACAACTGGCTTGAAAATAATTTCAATCACGCCACAACAGCTTTCCCTTTAACCGGATCCCACACGTCCGTACTGTGCTCAAAATGTCATACGGTTGGATTTAAAGGTACATCCAATGTTTGTAGTACTTGCCATTTGCCCGTCTATACGAGTTCTCAGTTGCCGGGCCACGTGGCCGCAGGGATACCAAAAGAGTGCGCAACCTGCCATACAGCGGCTTCATGGAAACCATCTGCTTTCAACCATACCACTACCGGGTATGAATTAAAAGGAGCACACAAATTGATTGTCCAGTGCTCTATGTGCCACAAAGGCAATGTCACTACTGCTCCGCAGGTTTGTATTGGGTGCCATCAGGCACAGTATGATGTTGCCCCTGGACATAAACAGGGTGGGTTTTCAACCAATTGTGTCAAATGTCATTCCCAGGATAATTGGCTGTTAAGCAGCTTTGATCATAGTACGACCAATTTCCCGTTAACCGGAGCTCACACGAAAGTGCTTTGTTCTGTCTGCCATGCGAATGGATACGTAGGAACATCAACTGTTTGTAGTAGTTGTCATTTACCGGTTTATACCAGTTCTCAGCTACCAGGCCACATTGCTGCAGGAATACCTAAGGAGTGTGCCCAGTGCCATACACCTGCCTCCTGGAAACCCTCATTGTTTAACCATACTACCACCGGATATGAATTGAAAGGCGCTCACAAAATTATTGTTCAGTGTTCGCAATGCCATAAGGGGAACCTGACGACCGCCCCGTTAACCTGTATCGGTTGCCATCAATCCACCTATGATACGGCCCCCAACCATAAAGCACAGGGATATCCTACCGATTGTACCATGTGCCACACTCAGAATAACTGGCTTGAGAATAATTTCAATCATGCTACAACGGCTTTTCCGTTGACGGGTGCTCATACCACTGTATTATGTTCAAAATGTCATACCGTTGGTTTTAAAGGAACATCTAATGTTTGCAGCACTTGCCATTTGCCGGTCTATACCAGTTCTCAATTGCCTGGACACGTTGCCGCCGGTATTCCGAAGGAGTGTGCTACCTGTCACACAACAACCGCATGGAAGCCATCCATATTTAACCATACCACTACCGGTTATGAGTTGAAAGGGGCGCATAAGACTATCGTTCAATGTTCGGATTGCCACAAGGGCAATGTCACTACAGCCCCGCAGACCTGCGTAGGATGTCATCAGAGCAATTATGATACTGCCCTGAATCATAAGGCTCAGGGGTATCCGACGGATTGTGCGATGTGTCACACTCAGAACAATTGGCTTGAAAATATTTTCAATCATGCAACGACTGCCTTCCCATTGACCGGAGCGCATACAACCGTACTCTGTTCAAAATGCCATACCACCGGATTTAAGGGGACCTCAACGCTTTGTTTTACTTGTCATGCAGCCAAATATAATGCTACAACAAATCCAAACCATCTAGGGGCTAAATTTCCTACCAATTGTGAAATTTGTCATTCAACCACAGCATGGACTCCATCTACATACAATCACGATGCCCAGTATTTCCCCATCTATAGCGGAAAACACAAAGGCGTTTGGACGCTTTGTTCGGAATGTCATAATGTTTCGACCAACTATGCCGCTTTTACCTGCATTCTGTGTCATGCACACAGTAACAAGGCATCGGTAGATAGTGAACATAAGGGTGTGCCGAATTATGCCTACACAGCTACATCGTGTTACACATGCCATCCACGTGGCAGCAATTAACCTGATCCTGATGATAGGAATAATTATAATTTAATAATATCGGTAGTTTCATTCAATGTCCATCTTTGAAATTGCTTGTAATTGATTGGAAAATGAGAATTGCATTTTTATTAATCTTAATGGTTTTGAGTTTCTCAATAATCTATGCCCAGAGTGCCAAGATTGAGATTGAAGGTGCTGTAACATACCAGACAACTCAAAATATTTATGTTAAATTTCTATCAGCCAGGGGAATTAAAATCGGGGATAAAATTTTTATTAGAAAAAATGAAATACTGGTACCGGTATTGTCTGTTGAAAATGCTTCATCGGTTTCCTGTGTTGGGAAGCCGATTGGTTCAGAAAAATTGAAAATTGGAGATAAAGTGATCGCTTTGGTTCCAAGGGAAGATGCTATCGCAGTTCAGGAAATGCAAAAGGAACATGCTAACCAGGTGGTTGCGGATAGTACAAAATCTATTATCCCGAAATCAGTACCAATACCCCTATCGCGGCAAGAACGTATTGATGGCAGGTTGCAAATTTCCTCTTACACAAACATTTCCAGTTCGCTGCCAGCCAACAACCGACTTCGGTATATCTTTTCGATGAATGCCTCCAACATATCCAATTCGCGTTTCTCCCTGGATACTTATATCTCCTTTTCCCATAAGCTAAATGACTGGGCCCCGGTTAAAGACAATATCTTTAATGCACTGAAAATTTATGATCTTAACCTGAAATACGAAGCAGATAGTAAAACTACAATTTGGCTGGGCCGGAAAATCAATCCAAAAATCTCCAGCCTTGGGGCCATAGACGGAGTTCAGTTTGAGATGAATTATGACCATTTCTTCTGGGGCGGAGTCGTTGGTTTTAGGCCGGATTATGTCAATTACAGTTTTAATAAGGATTTACTGGAATACGGGGCATTCGTTGGCCATGCGCTAAAGAACGACAATGGAGTCATGCAGACATCCCTGGCTGGGTTCAATCAGACAAATTCGGGAAATACCGACCGTAGGTTTGTCTATTTTCAGCATGACAACTCCCTTTTTAAAAACCTTAATCTGTTTGTCTCTTCGGAGGTTGACCTCTATAAAGTGATTAACGGAACTCCTTCAAATGAAATGACACTGACAAGTTTATACCTTATGCTGAACTACAGGATATCCAGTAAATTGTCAATTTCAACTTCTTATGATAACCGTAAGAATATCATTTATTACGAGACCTTTAAGAACTACATTGATGTCATGCTTGCTGATGCCACCCGTCAGGGTGTACAGTTGAGGGTCAATTACCGGCCAATCAATTATATGAGTATCGGAGTCTCTTCGAGCTACTGGGATAGGGCAGGAGATAGTAAGCCAACAAAAAATTTTAACGGCATATTTAATTACTCACAACTACCTTCCCTGAAAATATCGACTACTTTAAATGTCAATGTTTTGCAAACCAGTTATGTAGATGGAGTCGTTTATGGCATCAGATTTGATAAGGACTTTTTGAATGGCAAGTTGAACGGTGGTGTAAACTATAGGTATGTAAATTATAACTATCTTCTATCTGCGGGGAAACTCATTGAACACATCGGCGGACTTGATATTTCCATGCAATTTTCCCGAAAATTTTCAATGTCGGTCAATTACGAAGGAACCTTCGAAAAACAGAACAAATATCACCAGATTTATTGCAGCCTGATAAAGCGCTTCTAGTATCGTTTATTTTTTCTCCTCAATCAGCCATTCGATCGTAACTCCCTTTCTAATCCCTATCTCTTTGGGATTAAAATCAATGGCCGGAGTCTGGCCTGCAGATTTGCTCATTGCAATATAACCTGAATTCATTCTACCTTCCTGAACCAGATCTGATTCATATAATCGCCCCTGTTCATTATCGGTAAAAGTGATATTGTTGATCCTTACCAACCGGATATTGGCAGATTTTGCAATG
>JBBIUJ010000080.1:0-15077 GCA_037440345.1 Prolixibacter sp. | reverse complement strand
CACGCGCCAACTTCTGCGCGCTGAAGGGTTTGAAAGAGCCCGAGTTCGAGGCCACGCTGAACCAGGCCCGCGGCGAACGCGAGCAGCGCGGCCCGCGTTAAACCACCTCGGCCAGCGGCGGCCCGCTCCGGGCCGCGTCCAGCACCGCCTGCAGCCGCGGCTTGGCGCCGTTGGGCAGGGCCCCGGTGGCGGCCACCGTGGCACCGCTGGCCAGCAGGCGCTGGAACACGGCACACACCTGTTCGGCGGTCACGCCCATCACGCCGGCGCGCCATTCGGCCATGCTGCGCACGGCCCCGCGGGCCAGCAGGTCCAGCGCAGCGTCTTCCAGCCGGCGGTAGGGGCGTTCATGGCCACGCAGGCGGCGCACCAGCAGCTGGTGCTGGGCACATTGCAGGTCGGCGGCGGGCACGCTGCGCGCCAGGTCGGCCATCACGGCCAGCACTTCGCGCAACACCTGTTCCAGCTGCGCCGGTGAGGTGCTGGCCTCCACCACGAACTGCCCGCAAGGGGCCAGCAAGTCGGCCGAACAGGCCGTGTAGTAGGCCAGCGCCTGCTGTTCGCGCACACGCTGCAGCAGCGGCGAGCCCATGGCTTCGTACGTCTTCTAGGCGTCGCGCCCGCCGCAGCGAGGGAGAGGAAGCCGCTTCGGCAGGCTCAGGGCAAGTAAAGGGGATACGAGTTGAGGCAGGTTTTGTTACGTTGGGGATAGAATTGATGGTGAGATGGGATGATGATCTCTTTGATGCAACAATATATTTCACACAAAGGGCACAAAGGCAAACACAATGGAACGCAAAGGGTTTCCATCCAGGAAGCTCCCTACTTTACTTGCCCTGAGCTTGCCGAAGGGTCCTTTTTATTTTATCCTTTATCCTTACTGTAGCACGAAGTGGTAAGTAATCGTCCCCTTCTGAAAGGCCGGTGCATTGTCATCCACATTAAACCTGGCTGCCCGTGCTGCTTTGGTGGCAGCTTCGACCAGATCTGGATCGCTGGAAGTGGATCCGAATATTCCGCCACGGACAGCCGTAACTTTGCCAAGTTTATCGACGGTCACTTCGACCACAACGATTCCACCTTCATTGCCGGGATAGGCCGGTTTGGGCATCAAACGGGCAGAACGTCCTGATAGATTGTAAGATACCCCATCCCCGGTACCACTGCCCGGACCGTATCGTTTGACCCCGGGTTGTCCGTTTGGATCGCCCTGGTTTCCGGGACCATAGGTTATGCCTTCGCCTTTCGAGGTAGATCCATTGTCGGTGAGACCACCTCCAAAGGCATTTTTAACCCTCGAATTGATGTTGCCAATCATTTGTTCCTGCTTCAGTTTTTGCTGAAGTTTCTGTTCTTCTGCCTGCTGTTGAGCAAGTTGTTCGCGCTTTTGCTGCTTTGCAATTTCTATGGAGGGGTCAGGTTTCTTCTTCTCTACAACTTTCTTCTCAACCTTTGGTGAAGTATGCAGTGCCACCGAAGGTTCATGTTCCTGTGTCAGGAGGTTTTCCGGTTTTATGTCGGCTTGTTTGAGCTTGACGGCAGGTGTATTGGTTGCTTTCTGCGACACTTGCACAGGAGGTTTGTAGATGTTGTCATTTTTGGAGTAAACGGCCGAAGGTTCCTCTTCCCCTTTCCCGGTTTCAGAATAGCCAAAATCGACGAGCAAACCTTCGTCTGTCTGTAACTTCCTATCGACCGACAGTTTGAGCATCAGCAAGAAGATGAGGATCGCACCGTGGATCAACAAAGTATAGATGATGCCGTTTCTTTGACTTTCAGATAATGTCATAAATCGTGATCCTTAATAGAACCGTTTGCCAAATTTCAGAATCTTCCTGGTAAGGGAAATTCAGATGGCCATGCACAAAAATAGAAATTAATTGCATCTTCAGCCAATTTGTTTCAGTAGGTTCAATATTTGCCATGGGAGATTATCTATTGATTAGCGGGATTCGGTTTTTACTTCCGTCTGTTTTTCATTGATTGCCGGATCGATCTGCACAGGTTTCAATTTCCTTGAATTTTTATCTCTTTTGGGGCGGAACAAATCTGAAAAAGAGTTGAAACTTTCACGATAGGAGAAGCCTAGACCCTGCTTGTAGGGGGCCGTATCGTAAGTCATATCGGTGTTGGCGCGGTTGTATGCTTTGAGTTGAAGCTTTCCCGATTTGATTAATTTTACGAAAACTTCAATTTCTCCCAAAACCGTGTTATTGTTGGTGGTCTGCAGATTGCTATTGTTTCTATGTTTCCGTTGATGGTGACCCGGTCGTTGAAGATTTGGGTACTGAGGGCAAGTTCCATTTGGTTGGTATTCACCTGATCCCCTGGTTTATAGTTGAATCCCACATCGAAATTGGAGCTGATTTGCGACAGCCAGTTGGAAAGCTGGTTCGAGAGCATTTCGGAGGTTGTCGCGCCAACGAGCGAACCGGTATTGTTCTGAGAATCGGTCCTTCCACGAATGTATTCCGGGGTATAGAATTGACCGATGAGCATCAGTGCCAGCATTTGCCGGTTGATATCATCCTGGGTACTGATAAATTGTTGTAATTCATCTTTGGTTCTTTCGTCGGCAGTAGGGAAGAGGATATCAAATTTAAGGACCGGGTTCAAAAGTTTCCTGGAGAGATTGATTTTGCATTCGATGGGAATCCTTCCGGTATTTTCATTCTTGTAGGTATCAACCAACAGATCTTTGACCGAAGCCTTCAGGTTGTATACGGCGTTCAAATCCACAATGGCTTCATAAGGATCTCCGTTCCATGTAATTGTTCCACCCTCTTCCAGTTTGAATTTTTTGCCAATGACGTTTTGAAGCGTAAACAGGTAATCTCCCTTGTCGATGATATAGTTCCCAAACATGGTAAAATCACCTTGCTTGTCATAGACCATACGCAGGTTACCCGAACCCTGTCCCGAAATAACATCACCCAGTGTCGAGTTGAAGAGAATTTGAATCTTGGCCGAGGGAGTCGCCGCAATATTGAGGTTCATCTCGAAAAAGCCGTTTTCGGGCTGTTCGGGGAGATCAGTTTTGTCGGAGATCTTTTGGTTTTTATCAACAAAACGGATGAAATTATTTTCCGCTGCTGACGCCGGTGTCTCCAGCGGGATAACAATGCTGGTGCCATCTTCTGTTCTTACATCCATATCCAATTTTATCTGTTCCCCAGCTCCCGTAATCAGAACATCACCACTGCAATGGGCCTCTCCATAAAAGAGTGAGTTATCGGCCAGGGTTGTTCTCAAAGCCTCAATTTTCTTTGCCTTCAACCCAATATGGTACTTCAGGTTGCCAAACATTTGGTGGGTGATGTAGCCGTCTAAGAGGGCCGTATTGTTTTGGCTGTCTTTCAGGGTTATCTTCCTGAAAACAATCGAATCGTGTGAAAATTCGATGGGATGAGTGAAGGTATAGGCAACTTTTGTGTAGTCAATTCCAATTTTGGCATCCCGCACATCTACTTTCCCGATAAAACATGGATTTGCAAAGGTGCCGGTGATGGCCACTGATCCATTGCCCTTTCCGCTAACGCCATTTGAAAAGCTTTGGAGAAACGGGAAAATGGTCTCCACTGAGAAATTGGCTAACTGGGCTTTGTAATTAAGCGAATCTGATGAAGAGGAGTAATAACCTTTGATGAAAAGTGAAGTGGAGTCGTTTTTGTTCAACCTGATAGAGGAATACAATCGTTTTTCACTATTGTTCCAATCGTTATCGAAGGCAATATCACCAAAATGGTTTTTATCGTAATGGAAATTTTTGATTGTCAGTTTGCTATTGAGAAACATGGAGTTGTTGATATCGGCTAATTCTGTTGTTCCTCCCAGTAATCCTTCAATTCCAATCTTCTGTTTGGAGATCAGGTCAAAAAATCCAAGATTAATGTTTTGTACTTGAATCTTCAATTTATCAGATTGATTGTCTGTGAGTTTACCGTCTATTCGAAAGAACTCATCTTTGTGGTGCAGATTGAAATTGCTGACAGCAATTCTTGTTGAATCAAAATGAACTTTACTGCTTTCAAATTGCCATAATGTATCAGAAACCAGAATATTGGAGGGTTTTATCGTAAAATCAGCCATTCTGAGTCCTTCACTGTTTTTGGAAAAGAGTCCTTCCATGTCAATTTTTCCACTGTAGGTGCGGTCATTCTTCTTTCCCCAGCCAAAGGAGGTCTGTAAAGTATCGTTGAACAGGGCATTGTCAAACGATACATTCTCCAGACTATAGTTTCTTCCTAGTGAAGCCTCATTCATTCCCAGCTTAAGTAACCAACGATTCTTTTCGTTGCGGGATGAAAAACTGAGTCCTTTGGTGTGGTAGGAGCGGTAGGAGAGATCTTCTGCCTTGCAATCGAAATTCAGGCTCTTTTTGTTGGAATTGATATCTCCCTTCATATAGACCGGGGAGTTGGTTACCAGGTCGGGCAGGAAGAAATAGGTAATCATTTCCGGTTTCTTGATGTTGACATCAAAACTGAATACATTGCTTCCGGCCACTCCGTCTTTGCCAAAAGGAAGATCGGCAGAAGGTAGATAATACTGCAAATAGTCCCTGATTGTAAGTCCCATCTCCAAAAGGCGGTAATTACCTGAAATATTTATATCGGCAATATCTGATCTCATGGTAATGGTATTCTGGTCTCTCGAGTTGGTGGTTTTCAGGTTGAGCGCTTTAACATCAAATATTTTACCTTCACGAGATAGTTTCATTTTGTGAAGGTCTATAGAACCATTTAATTCGTCGATATTCTTGCCGGTAAAGTTGGCATCCATGTCGAAAGAGCAGTTGGCATCCTTGTGAACCTGATCAATACCAAGCACATACAAATTAGCTGTTTTGACTGTCGATGAAAAGTCGAAAACTGGGATTTTGCTTCCAAGGTCGGCTTTCCCGGAAAATTTCAACCGTAATTTGTCATCGTTAACCGTAATTTGACCATCGTAACTCTTGTTGCTTGCGGTTCCGTTCATGTAAATTGAATCGATCCGGTTGTTGTTGTAATAGACACTGTCGATATTTCCCTTTATTGTGGCATTGAACCTGGACTCTTTTTTGTTGACAACCACTTCTGTATGAAGCGTTACTTCACCCAGGGGATCAAATCCCAGAAATTTCCCAATTTTGAACGATTTTGCGTCCAGCATCCCTTTGAATGAGAGCGCGCCAGAAAGGCTGGGAGCAATGGCAATATCCGTCGACAAAGAGCCAAGTTCCCCGTTTAGATTTCCATAGGCGACAAAGTCTGAAGGAAAACCGCTGAAGGTTCCCTGGTAGGTAAGGTCCACGTCATCCAGCATTGACTGAGGGATTTTGGGGTATCGCCGTGCAGCTGCATCCGGCATCCTGATCATCGAAAAGTCATTGAAATTGAAGGTGTTGTTATAGAACTTCAGGAAAATGTATGTGTTTTGCCAATCGGGTAATCCCTTGAGCTCCAGGTCTGCGTTGAAGGAGGTTTTCTTACCGACACGAAAGTTTAATTTTTTAAATTTAAGGTTGTCAATGGTTCCATAGACAGCTCCCGAGAAGATGACCGGCTCGTTCATCCCCCATATTCCCGGCATAAAATAGGCGAGATCCGCAATTGAAATAATTGATTCAGCAAGATTGCCATCGTAATTGTACTGAAATGCCAATGGCAGGTCTTCCGTTTTTTTTATGTCGGAAAGTTTATCAAGGACAACGCTTTTTCGGTGTGTAACCTTCATGGAATCCGAAAAGATATTAGAATGGGGGGTAATCAGGGCAAATTTATTCATGTGCAATCCGGCTGAATCGAGCCTTGCATTGAAAGTCATGTTTTGCATAGAAAAGCCTGATTTTTCGACAAAGGATGCATTGTCCAAAAGCATAGCCACGGAAGATGGCCCCCTTTTGACATGCACGAGTGCAAAATTTAACTTTTGAATTGCCAGATCATTCAAATTGATTCCCTGGTGAAATATGGTATCCGCAAAAGGCTTTTTGAACCGAATCTCACCATCCCTGACAAAGAGGTTATTGAAATTAAGATCCCAGGGTGCTTGGGATGGATTGGATGACGGCGCTGCATTGATCGAATCGAGGATAAACTGAAAGTTAGTGCCGGTAGTATCCTGAAAGAGATGGACTTTCGGTCGCTGAACCACAATGTTGTTCACATGGATCCTGCGGCTTCCAAGCCTGATGCTGTCGATTTGCAGCTTCAACTGATCAATGTAAATCAGGGTATCCCGGGATTGATCCTCTACCAAAATTTTCTCCAAAGTGATCTGATCGAAGAAGGAGATATCTATGCCCCCTACTTTGATTTTGGTATTGAATGTCTGTCCAACCTGTTCTGCCAACCACCTGATAGCCACAGTTTGTACCGTTTTACTGCGAAACGCAACGTATAGGACCTCCGGCAAGGCTACCAGCAAAATGGCCACGACAATCAATGCCCTAACCTTTTTTTTGATACCTTTGGACACGGATGGAATGGGTGTTTGCGCTTCTGTCACGTGGGTCGGATATTAAATTTTTTCAAGATCAATTATTCTTCCCTTACATCCTTTGAAGATCGGGTTAGGATTTATCTGAACCTTGCTTTTTCGTGCTAAAATTAATAAATTTTAGTGAGTTGGAACGATATCTGAAGTGGTCTGGTTCGGTATTCTTTGAGCGAAATCAGCAGTTTACGGATTACGTTCAGTACAAAATTCTAATTGTTAAGTGAACCCTGGAGAAAAAATGGGCATAAAAAGAGACATTGTTATTTTGGGAATAGAATCCTCCTGTGACGATACATCGGCAGCCGTGATCCGAAACCAGTTGATGTTAAGCAATGAAGTTGCAGGACAGGCTGTTCACAAAGCATATGGTGGTGTGGTACCGGAGCTGGCATCCCGTGCGCACCAGCAAAATATTATTCCGGTGGTTGATCAGGCCATTAAAAAGGCCGGGGTTTCATTGGATGAGATCAGTGCAATTGCTTTCACCCGGGGTCCGGGATTGTTGGGCTCTTTACTCGTTGGCACCTCTTTTGCCAAAGCTTTTGCGCTGGCACGCAACATTCCTTTGGTCGAGGTGAACCATTTGCAGGGTCATGTGCTGGCCCATTTTATCACCGAGAATCAGGTGGAACACCATGAACCCAAGTTTCCGTTTCTCTGCTTGCTTGTTTCGGGTGGGAACTCACAAATCATCATAGTTCGTGACTATCTTGAAATGGAGGTGATTGGCCAAACCATTGATGATGCGGCAGGAGAAGCCTTCGACAAATGTGCCAAGGTGATGGGGTTGCCTTATCCCGGCGGACCTTTGATCGATAAGCTTGCCAGTGGGGGCGATCCAAAGGCATTCAATTTTGCCAAGCCACGGATACCCGGACTGGATTATAGTTTCAGCGGGTTGAAAACCTCGTTTTTGTATCTCTTGCGGGACGAAATAGCTAAAAATAAAGATTTTATTGATGTGCACAAGGCGGATCTTTGTGCTTCACTTCAACACACCATTATCGAGATTTTGTTGTCAAAATTAAGGCTTGCGAGTGAGCAAACAGGGATCAGGGAGATTGCCGTCGCAGGAGGTGTCTCGGCCAACTCAGGATTGAGAAGAGCCTTGCAGGAGGCTGCTCAAAAGAACGGTTGGCAGATGTACATCCCTCCATTTAAGTTTACAACCGACAATGCTGCGATGATTGCCATCACAGGCTATTACAAATACTTGAAAGGGGAATTTGCGGCTTTGGATGCTGTGCCTTTTTCGAGAGTGGTAATAGGGTAAAAACAGAAAAAATTTTCTTGCTTATAAATATAACTATTACAGCAAGTTACGATAATAAATCCTCTCAACTGACGGGGTGACTCTGAGTCACCCCGTCAGTTGATGGAAAAATCATTAGATATGAACAAAGAAAAATTCTCATTCAGGAAAAGATGGAAGAGCTTTGGATATGCTTTTAACGGGCTGAAGGTTCTGTTTGCGGAGGAACACAATTCAAGGATACACCTGGTCGCTGCTGTTTTGGTGATAGCGCTCGGTTGGACGTTGAAGCTTTCATCGCCAGAATGGGTCGTGATCTCTTTGGTAATTGGTGCCGTATTTGCCGCTGAACTTTTCAATTCGGCCATCGAAAACCTGGCAGATCATATTGCCCCCCAAAAGAGCGAAAAGATTAAAAAAGTGAAAGACATGGCCGCTGCAGCTGTACTTGTAAGCGCCATTACAGCCGTTGTTGTGGCATGTTTGATTTTCCTGCCAAAGATTTGGGAAATGTTTGAAAAAGTTTGAGAGTTTGAAAAGTTATCGGTTCCAAAGGAAAGTGAACGCTGGAAGACGGTCCCTGAGCCTGTCGAAGGGTCGAAAGGCAACCCTTCAAACATTTCAAACAATTTTTAAACCCTTCAAACAAATAAAAAGAAATTTGCCGCAAGCAATTAGTTTATATCTAATCATTTGCGGCTAATCTCTTTTTAGTTTTGGCTTACCAGGCGAAAATCGGATAGTCCTCCATCATCTTATTGACCTCTTTGCGTACAGTCTGAATATTCTGTTCGCTGTCGGCATCCAGAAGGACACGGTCAATCATTTCAACGATTAAACCCATTTGGGCCTCTTTCAACCCCCTGGTGGAAATAGCGGGTGTGCCGACACGTAATCCTGAAGTCAGGAATGGTGAGCGGCTATCGAATGGAACCATGTTTTTGTTGATGGTAATGTCGGCAAGAACAAGCGCGTTTTCTGCTTTCTTACCGGTCAGGTCAGGGAATTTTGTACGCAGGTCGATCAGCATGGAGTGGTTGTCGGTTCCGCCTGAAATTACCTTGTATCCTTTGTCCATAAATGCTTGTGCCATCACTTTGGCATTTTTCTGAACCTGTTGCTGGTAGAGCTTGTATTCAGGAAGCAATGCCTCGCCAAATGAGACCGCTTTTGCTGCAATGACATGCTCCAGCGGACCACCCTGAATTCCCGGAAAGATGGCCGAATCGAGCAGACTGCCCATCATTTTGATCTCTCCTTTTTTTGTTGCATGGCCCCATGGGTTTTCGAAATCTTTGCCCAAAAGAATGATTCCCCCGCGGGGGCCGCGTAAAGTTTTGTGTGTGGTTGAGGTGACAATGTGCGCGTGTTTAAGCGGATTTTCAAGTAAACCTGCTGCAATGAGACCAGCCGGATGTGCCATATCTACCATGAAGATGGCGCCAATCTTGTCTGCCAACGTCCGGATACGGGCATAATCCCACTCCCTGGAATAGGCTGAAGCGCCGGCAATGATCAGCTTTGGCTTTTCTGCCAGCGCCACCCGCTCCATCATTTCGTAATCTACCAATCCACTCTCCTCTTTCACCCCATAGGCTACCGGACGATAGAGCAAACCGGAGGAGTTAACTGGTGAGCCATGCGACAAGTGACCACCATGAGAAAGATCCAACCCAAGGAAGGTATCGCCTGGCTTGAGCACTGTCATCAGGACAGCCATGTTGGCCTGTGCTCCTGAGTGGGGCTGGACATTGGCATATTCGGCGTTGAAAAGCTTTTTTAACCGGTCGATGGCCAGTTGTTCCGCTTCGTCGACAAATTGACATCCGCCATAGTAACGGTGTCCCGGATATCCTTCGGCATATTTGTTGGTCAGGCAGGAGCCCATGGCATCCATAACTTCCTGTGAAACAAAATTTTCGGAGGCAATCAACTCAATTCCGTGAAGCTGGCGGGCTTTTTCTTTGGCGATAATGTCAAAAATCGCAGTGTCTTTTCTCATGGGGTGGATATTTATGAATGAAGGCACAAAAGTACAACTTTTGAGAAGAATAGGAAAATGGGAAGATGGGAAAATGTGAAGATGGGAAAAAGTGATGATGTGAAGATGGGAAAATGGGAGGATGGAAATGAAAATGTAGAGACATATGGGTTGGGAGGTATCAGAAATGGGCAAATTGAGGGAGTGTAATCTGAACTCTGATTGAATGGAAATCAATACAATAGCGTTCTCATTTTCTCATATTCCCATTTTCTCATCTTCTCATTTTCCTACGCTTCATTCTTCTGAAAAATTGACCAGCATATCCCGGTACGCATTGAATATTCTCGATTTGGAGATGAAGCCGACATATTTACCGTTGTGGACCACGGGAAGGTTCCAGGCGCCGCTTTCATTGAATTTTTTCATGACCATCTCCATCTTTTCGTCGTGTGAGATAATTTCAGGTGATAAGACCATTAGTTCCGATACCTTTTTGGAAGCATAGAGATCCTTTTCAAACATGATTTCCCTGACGTCGTCGAGCAGTACGATTCCTTTAAAATTGTTTTGATCATCCACAACAGGGAAGATGTTCCGTTTGGATTTTGCAATGATTTTGGCAAGTTCCCCAAGTGTTGTCTCCGGTTTAACGGTGAGCAGATCCTTTTCTATCACATTGTGCAGGCGAAGAAGGGTTAATACAGCCTTGTCCTTGTTGTGTGTGATCAAATCCCCTTTCAGCGCAAGACGTTTGTGGTAGATGGAGTGTGGCTCGATGGGCAGCGCGGTAAGGAAGGCAACGGCCGAGGTGATCATCAATGGAACCATAAGACCAAAGCCACCCGATATCTCAGCGATCAGGAAGATTGCTGTCATTGGTGCGTGCATTACCGCGGCCATCATACCTGCCATTCCGGCCAAGGCGAAGTTTTTTGCCGGGACCATCTCTCCATTGTAGTTCAGGATCAAGGAGATTAAATAGCCTGCAAGGCTTCCTAAAAAGAGGGTTGGGGCAAATATACCCCCGCTTCCTCCCGCTCCGTTGGTAGTAGCAGTCGCAACAATTTTGACCAGCATAATGGCTATAACCAGGAAAATCAACGCGAGTTTATCATCCCGGAAGTTAAAAAAGAAGGAATTATTCACGATATGGTGACCTAAATCATTGACTATTTGATTGATGATGTTGTATCCCTCTCCCCAGAGTGAAGGGAAAAGGAAGATCATCCCTCCCAAAGCAAAACCGCCGGTGGCAATCCGAAGTAATGGACTTCTGATCTTCTTTAAGTTGTTCTCTACCAGTAGATTTCCCCTTGAGAACAGCACGGAGAACAATCCGCAAAAGATGCCCAATAAAATGTACCAATGAATGTTGGTGACTTTGAAGGCATGGTCGATCTGGAAATTCAGTTCATATCCCGATCCCATCAGGAAATAGGCCAGTGAGGCTGCAGTTGCAGCAGAAATCATCAACGGTAACAGTGATGCCATGGTCAGGTCGAGCATCAGCACTTCGATGGCAAAAAGCATTCCCGCAAGGGGAGCTTTGAAAATACCTGATATGGCCCCGGCGGCCCCGCACCCGATCAGAACGGTCATGGTGCGGTAATTCAGGTTGAAAGTGCGGGCGATGGTAGAGCCAATGGATGAGCCTGTCAGCACAACGGGAGCTTCGGCCCCGACAGATCCTCCGAATCCAATGGTAATGGTACTGGAGATGATGGAGGTAAACATGTTGTGTGCCCGAAGGTACCCCTTTTTCCTCGAAATGGATTCCAAAACCTTGGTCACGCCATGGCTGATGTCGTCTTTTACCACAAATTTTACGAAGATATAAGTCAACAAAATACCGATCCCGGGATAGAGAAAATAGTGGTAATTTTCCTGCAGGGTATCAAAATCTTCGGTTAAAAACCTGCTTGAAATGTGAATGATATTTTTGAGAAGAATGGCGGCAAATCCGCTGAAAAGGCCGACCACAAAACTTAAAGCAATTAATTTCTCCTTCTCAGTAAGCCGGGAGAAGCTAAACGTTCTTACTTTATTGAAAATGTTTTTGGGGATATTCATCTCGAAAAATTGTAAGACAATGAAGTTAGGAGTTCAAACTTACGGTTTTATTACGAATTTGTTTAATTTTTAACCACAAAAACGATAGCCAATGCCGGATTCAGTCGTAAGGATTTTTGGCTTTGTTGGATGATCTTCAATTTTTTTCCGCAATTGGGCCATGAAAACCCGCAGATATTGAGTTTGTTCGAGGTATCCCATTCCCCAAACCTCTTTGAGGATGAACTGGTGTGTCAATACCCGGCCTTCATTCTTTGCAAGCAGTGCCAGGAGGGAAAATTCGGTAGAGGTAAGTTTCACAAGCTCATTGTTCTTTTTCACCACATGGTTTGCCATATCAATGGTCAAAGAACCAAATGTCAAACAAGGATCATCTGAAGGTCCCATGCTTTGACGGATTGCGACACGAATACGTGCTAACAATTCTCCTGTCCTGAAAGGTTTGGTGAGGTAATCGTTGGCGCCGTTGTCCAGCGCCCGCACGATATCCTCTTCTGAGCTACGGACGGAAAGTATAAGAATTGGCTTCAAATACCACTCCCTGAGTTTTTTAAGGATCTCGATTCCGTCGGCATCAGGTAGTCCAAGGTCGAGTATGATGAGTACGGGATGGGTGGTGGCGGCATGCTGCAGTCCCTCTTTCCCGTTTGAAGCCTCAGAAATCTTATAGCCACTTGCAGAGAGCGTAATTTCGAGTAACCGGCGTATTTGTACTTCATCATCGATGATCAGTATGGTATCTGAATTGGTCATGATGCATCAGTTTTTTTTTGATTGTTCAAATCTGCAATTTTTACAGGGATTTTTATGATGAATTTTGCGCCGCCATTTTCCCTGTTTTCTGCCACGATTGTTCCTTGCTGCGCTACAACAAAGCCTTTGACAATAGACAAGCCCAAACCTGTGCCACCGGCTTTCGAATCTTTGCCCCGGTAAAATTTATTGAAAACAAAATTTAATTCCGAAGGACTAAACCCCGGTCCCCGATCCATTACCTGGATATTCAAAAAACCGTTGTCATAAAATATTTTCAGCCTAATGCGGCTACCTGCAGGAGCATATTGAGTTGCATTAAGGATCAGGTTGTGCATCACCTGTTCGACCAGGCCAAAATCTGCCACGACCAGTGGCATATCGACTGGAATGATGGTGGATAATTTAAATGGCTTTAATTCAACCTGAAGGGTCTCCGCGACTTCATTGGCCAGATCATGAACATCGCACCAATCAGGCTTTGGCGTTATGTGTCCCGATTCTAACCTGGACATGTTTAATAAATTCTCTATCAATCGATTGAGCCGAATAGAGGCAATGTTTATTTCGGTGTATAGTTTCTGTCTGGTCTCCTCCGGATAGTCTTGAGATATAAGCGTATCTGAGGCACCCAGGATCGTAGCCACAGGAATCCGCAATTCATGCGAAATTGAATTAAAAAGGGTTTTGTAAAGCTTTTCCGATTCACTCAGTACATAGGTCTCCTTGGCTGCATTGCGAAGAAATTCACGCTCATATTTGCCAGAAATCTGGGCGAGAAATGCTTCCCAGAATTGTTCTTCTCCCTGCGTGAAAATATGATGTAACTCAACCACAATAACGCCAATATTCCCACTATTTCCCGTTAACGGATAAAAGGTAAGGTTTCCGGATGGCAGTGTATCTGTATACTTTCCGGCCATGGTTGAATTTTTGAATACCCAGTTCGCAACACTGAAATCATTTTCGGACACCTGGATGTTTGTCCCATCCTGAACCATATTGTCCAGTTGGTTAAGATCCGTTTTTAGGATGATTGCCGAATCGAGGTTGAAATATTTTTGAACATATTTTATCGCCATCCTGGATACTTCATTTATCCCGGATGCGGTATTCAGCTCTTTGGTGAGTTGATAAAGTGCCTGTGTACGTTCTTCCCGTATCCTGATTTTTTGTTCCTGTCGTCGTACCCGGGAGGTGAGGATTCCATTCAACAAGGCAATGAAGAAAAACATGATGAGCATCAGCACATCTTCCGGTTTATCTATGTGCAGGGTAAATTGTGGCGGAATAAAAAAATAGTCCCAGATGAGGGCGCTCAAGGCCGCTGCAAGCAAAATAGGCCCTGGTCCGAAAAAAATCGCGAGAATGGATACCAAGAATAGCAATCCGAATGATACGATCTGATAGCCAACAAAATCCCTCACAAGATAGCAGGAGATTGATGAAAGGATCACCAGAAGTATTACAATCAGGTATTCCTTTAAATTTGAGGTAAAAGAAGGGACAAAAACCTTTTCCCGGTATCGGCCTTTTGCCTGATTATCGGCGCCAAGGATATAAACATCAATGTTGCCGCTGTACCTTATCAGCTTGTTCACAAAACTACCAAGTCGCAACATGGCAAACAAATTGCGGACCCGGGGTTTACCAACGATTATGTGGGTTGCATTTTCTTTTTGTGCAAAATCGACAATCGCACTGACCACATCGTAATTGGTGACAATCCGGACTTTGATGCCCAATTGTTTAGCCAGGTTTATGTTTTTATTTAGTTGATCATGTTCTTTGGGTGTCAGTTGGTGCGACGTTTCTACATAAATAGCCTGGATGTTGGCTCCCATGGAGTAAGAAAGGTTTTTGGCCCATCGCAATAAGCGGGTCGACTGTATCCGGTAATCTATCGCTACCAGCAGGTGTGATCCTGATTTCCAGGGTCCCCTGATATGTTTTTCCTGCATGTAGTCATGCAGTTGTTTGTCTACCCTGTCGGCAACAATCCGCAGCGCCATTTCGCGTAGTGCCGTAATATTTCCTTTTCGGAAGAAATTCAGGATGGCTTCACGGGAACGTTCAGGTGTATATACTTTTCCTTCAGATAGTCTCTGAAGCAATTCATCCGGGCTCAAGTCGACCAGTTCCACTTCATCTGCATTCTCGAAAATCTCATCAGGGATTGTTTCCCGAACGATAATACCTGTAATCTGAGCTACCGTTTCGGAACGGCTTTCCAGATGCTGAACATTTACAGTGGTGTAAACATTTATTCCGTTTTCGAGTATTTCCAGTACATCATGATATCGTTTCGTGTGACGACTTCCCGGGGCATTGGTATGGGCCAGTTCATCCACAAGTACAATCTGTGGTTTACGGGTGATGATGGCGTCGAGGTCCATTTCCTGCACCAAGGTAGATTTGTAATCATATTTTTTTCGTTGAATCAGTTCAAATCCCTCGACCAAACTGGCCGTTTCTTTTCGATTGTGCGTCTCCACAATCCCAATGATAATGTCGCAGCCCTTGGCTTTTTCAACT
>JBBIUJ010000079.1:0-15172 GCA_037440345.1 Prolixibacter sp. | reverse complement strand
GATCGACTCCTGACTGATATCGCAGACAGCAACAATCTCTATTCCGCCAACGGTTATAGAATCATGCACATGACCCTGACCACGGCCACCTACACCAATAAATCCAACGCGCACGATACTTTCATCACGCGGCACTGTTTTTTTACCCTTTTCCTTTTTCTGTGCAAATAGATCATCGCTGACCAAGGTCAACCCGGTTAATCCAGCTCCGGCAATACTTCCTTGTTTGATAAACTCTCTTCGATTGGTGCTCATAATGTCAATTTGTTAGTTTTATATATGTTTTTTGTTCCCCGAATGTATGATAATATCTCTTCTGATAAGTTTATAACAGGTTTTACCATATGGCGTTAGCTTCATTTGTCAATTACAAATTTTCAATGGTATCGCCCTTTTCCATATTGCTTGTGACAAAAATGATCATTTGAATTCATAAAAAGAATATTTTTGGTCATATTTAATTTAAATTTTCAATTATGAATCAAAAAAGGTTTTTGTGCACACAAAAGCCGGCTGTAACGTTCAGAAAATGGGGTAGAAAAGGCTTCTCGGTCTTTTCCAGTATGCACAAAGTTATACAGATAGCGACATTGAGTATCAGCTATTTGACTTTTGCTGCACCGGCCCATGCCGAACGATTATTGTTGGTGACAACCGGCGACACACTTCAACACATCAAAGAGGTGGAGGTGGAGGAGGTTGTTGTAAGTGCACAGCGCACTCCTGTCGCATTCTCCCAGACAGCGCGCATCGTACAAATTATTGCCAGGGAGGAGCTTGCGAATGCCCCCGTTCACGATCTTCAGGATCTGCTCAAATTCACATCCGCAGTTGATGTCAGGCAGCGCGGAAACAATGGGGTACAGGCAGATATCAGCATCCGCGGAAGTTCATTTGACCAGGTATTGATCTTACTGAACGGAATTCCGCTCAACGACCCCCAAACCGGACACCACAACCTAAACTTACCGGTAAGTTTTGATGCCATCGACCGCATCGAAATTCTCGAAGGACCCTCGGCCAGGATTTATGGGCCCAACGCCTTTGCAGGAGCCATAAATATCATCACCGGACAGACATCTCCCTCTCAAATTACAGGACGAATCGGCTCAGGCCAATATGGCTTTCTGGAGACCGCGCTCAGCAGTTCTTTTAAGTCGGGAAATTTGACCAACAGTTTGTCCGGCGATTACAAAAGGGCCGACGGCTCGCTTCCAAACAGGGATTTCAAAACTGGTAACATTTTCTACAGCGGCAGTTGGGCATATCCTACCGGGAAACTCCAATTCCAGGGTGGATACACCGATCGGGCCTTTGGCGCCAATGATTTTTATACACCTGCCTATCCCAACCAGTTCGAACGGATAAAAACCACATTTGCCTCTGTAAAAGCCACCTCCATTGGCACACTCCACCTTTCACCTTCATTTTACTGGAGAAGAAACCAGGATCGGTTCGAGCTCTTCAGGGACTTTGAAAATGCGCCCTCCTGGTACAAAATGCACAACTACCATTTGACGGATACTTATGGCTCTAATCTGAGCGGTTGGGTCACGACCGGATTTGGAAAACTCGCCTTTGGAACCGATTTCAGGAGCGAAAATATCTGGAGTACAGTCCTTGGTAAGGCGATGAGTACACCAACCAATGTTCCGGGCGAATCTGGTATTCAGTTTAAATATGCTGACAGCAGGACCAATCTCAGTCTTTTTGGAGAGTATTCGCACCACTTTGGCTCATTTGATGTCTCTGGCGGGGCGATGGTCAACAATAACTCCTCGTTGGGCAGAAAATGGCGAATCTATCCCGGATTTGATATGGGATGGAAAATTATTCGTCCCTTGAAATTATATCTTTCACTGAACAAGTCGCTTCGACTGCCTACATTCACCGATCTTTATTACAAAAGTGCTACCAATATTGGTAACTCTGATCTGCGTCCCGAGGAGGCCCTCTCGGTCGAAACCGGGTTAAAATATTGGAACCAGTGGCTGACGGCAAACGCAACGGTCTTCAAAAGATGGGGAGAGAACATGATCGACTGGGTCAGACAACCCAACGAAACGGTATGGAATGCCAAAAATCTAACCAACCTCAATACCACTGGCTTTGAATTCAACGCCCGGCTTAATCCATCGAAACTGTTCGAGAAGAAGCTATTCGTGCAATCATTGGATTTTTCCTATGGTTTCATGAACCAGGATAAGGAGTCAGGAACATTCATCTCTAAATATTTGCTGGATTATCTGAAGCACAAAGTTGACATTCGGCTCACACATGCCATTGCCAAACATCTAAATGCAAGCTGGCTCTTCTCTTACCAGGATCGCAACGGAACCTATACCTCCTGGACCGGCAGCAAATATGGGGATGAAGTGAAATACAAACCTCTGTGGCTTGTGGATTCGCGCCTTAACTGGATCAAAAAACAATTTACCATCTTTGTCGAAGCCAACAATTTACTGAACATCACCTATTTTGATTACGGAAATGTGGAACAGCCAGGCATCTGGGGGAAAGCTGGAATCGTCATCAAATTAGGGATTTAGATCCTCAAGATTTAACGTTATTTAAACTACGTTGAAACGGTTTAACGAATATTTGATGCAACTTTGCATTGTAAGGAAACCGTTTTTTCATAGATTTTTGAAAGCCAAAGGCCGCCTTGAATCCCCTGTCAAGGCGGCTTTTATGTTTGAAATGTCAATCAAATTCATATCATCCGTTTTCTACGCTACCGATAGATGTCAATCAAGTCAGTGCTTAGAACTTACTGTCAATTAGTTTAACCAATTCATTGAAATGCTCCTCTTCGAAACCTTCCGACATGAATATGATCTTTCCCTCCTCATCAAGCAAAAAACTCCTCGGGATAGTCTGAGCGGCAAATTTTCCATAAACACCTCGTTTGGGATCAGGATAGAAGGGAAATTGAAAACCATTGTCCTTTTTGAACTTTTCCACCTCCTGCCAGTTGTGTTCGCGCCCGAAGGTCAACATGACAAATTTAGAGTTGTCGTGGTGTTTGTTCCAGATTTCGGACTGAATTTTGGGTAACTCCATTTTGCAGGGGCCACACCATGTTGCAAAGAAATTGATCAAAACCACCTTGCCTTTAAATTCACCAATGCTGGAATGCTTTTCCCTGGCTGATTCAAATTGAAAATTTGGAACCTGCATGCCCATGGAAACAAATGTGGCAGCTCCATTGGACGCTGTTTGTGCATAAACTGAACCACCTAACAACAAGGTAAGAAACAGGTATAATTTGATTTTGTTCTTCATGGTAATAATAACTTTAACGATATCATCAACCGTTATTCAAAGCTTCTTGGTAATAAACTCAGAAATATTTTGAAAGATCCTCTCATTTACATCCACCAAATCTGCCCTGACAAATTTGTCTCCGGTAATGTGCTCAAAAAGTTCAATGTAGCGCTCCGAAATCTGGTCAACAAAGTCATCACTCATAAAAGGAACCACTTGTCCCTCCTTGCCCTGGAAATTGTTTTCAATCAACCACTGGCGAACAAATTCCTTGGATAACTGCTTCTGGTTTTCACCCCTGGCAAGCCTTTCCTGATAGCCATCGGCATAAAAATAGCGCGAAGAGTCGGGTGTATGAATTTCGTCGATGAGGTAGATAACGCCATCCTTTTTCCCAAATTCATACTTGGTATCTACCAAAATCAGGCCCATTTTGGCAGCCATTTCGGTACCACGCCGGAAAATGGCTCTCGTATATTGCTCTAATATAGCGTATTCATCAGCCGACACCAGTCCCTGGGAAATGATCTCTTCACGGGAGATATCCTCATCATGTCCTTCTGAGGCCTTTGTCGTAGGGGTTATGATCGGCTCGGCAAATTTTTGGTTCTCCTTCATTCCCTCCGGAAGTTGTATGCCGCAAAGGGTCCGTTTTCCGGAATTGTATTCTCTCCATGCATGGCCTGTCAGGTAACCCCGAATGACCATTTCGACTTTATACGGTTCGCACATGTGACCGACAGTTACCATCGGATCAGGGGTCGCGATTTTCCAATTGGGGACAATGTCGGCAGTTGCATCCAGAAATTTTGAAGCGATCTGGTTTAATACCTGACCTTTAAAAGGGATCCCTTTGGGTAAAACAACGTCAAAAGCCGAGATACGGTCCGAAACAACCATTACCAGGTATTCATTGTTAATGTTGTATACATCACGAACTTTTCCTTTGTATACATCCTTCAATCCTGGAAAAGTAAAATTTGTTGTGACAATAGCTTTGTTCATATTAAATTCTTTTTTATCAATTTGTTATAACTTTTTGTGTTCATCTCTCTTTTCTTCGTACCGATCATAGGCCATAACGATGTCCTTGACCAGCTTATGCCTAATAATATCTGTATGGTCAAAATATATGGTCGCTATTCCATCAATTTCTTTGAGAATCTTCAAGGCAAAGATCAGTCCGGATTGTTGATTTCTGGGCAGATCTACTTGCGTTACGTCGCCGGTAATCACATACTTGGTATTGAGCCCCATCCTGGTAAGAAACATCTTCAATTGCGGTACGGAGGTGTTTTGGGCCTCATCAAGGATCACAAATGCGTTACTTAAAGTTCTTCCACGCATGAAAGCAAGCGGGGCAATTTGGATAATTCCATCTTTGAGGTACTCTTCAAGTTTTTTTGCCGGGATCATGTCCAAAAGCGCATCGTAAAGCGGCTGCAGATACGGATCAATCTTTTCTTTAAGGTCGCCCGGTAGAAATCCCAGATTTTCACCTGCCTCCACGGCCGGTCTACTGAGGATAATTCTTTTTATCTCCCTGCTTTTCAGTAATTTAACCGCAAGGGCTATTGCAGTATAGGTCTTGCCGGTACCGGCAGGTCCAATGGCAAACATCAAATCGACATTGGAGCAGCTCTCCACAAGCCTTTTCTGATTGAGCGTCCTCGCCCTTACGGGTTTGCCGGCATTCCCGAAGAGAAGCACATCGCTGTTGTTAAGGATGTTCTGATCCATACTCTCCGGGTCATTCATCATGATTTGATGGATCGTCTCGTCAGAAAGCGTATTGAAGCGATAATAATGTTCCAGGATCAGCTGAAACTTTTGGGAGAAGAGGGTGACTTGTATTTCGTCCCCCTTCACTTTCAGAAGATTTCCTCTGGCAACCAATGATAGATTGGGACAATATTTCTTAATGAGATCCAGTTTAGAATTCCTGATTCCATAAAAATCAGCAGGTTCAATGCCGTCAAGGTAAAATGCGTTTTCAATCATAGGCCAGAAAAACCAACATAGAATTTCCTGCAAATTAAAGATTTTTTTGATACCGTTTTCTGTTGCGGGGCTTCAGAAAAATAAAACTGGCAAAAGTGTATCTTCGCAAATTAAATCTATGTAGCATGAATCGGGGAGAGAAAATGGAAGCTTTTGGTAAGTTACTGGATATCATGGATGAGCTTCGTGAAAAATGTCCGTGGGACCGCGAACAAACCAACGAATCGTTGCGTAAACTGACCATTGAAGAGGTATACGAACTGGGAGATGCCGTTCTGGAAAACAATGTTCAGGAGATAAAGAAAGAGCTTGGGGACATCTTGCTTCACATTGTCTTTTATGCCAAAATAGGGGAGGAGCAGGGCTCATTCGATATTGGAGCAGTCATTAATCACCTCATTGACAAACTTATATATCGTCATCCGCACGTTTTTGGATCTGCGGAAGTCGAAAATTCCGATCAGGTAATCAGCAACTGGGAAAACCTGAAACTCACCGAAAAGGGGAGAAACAAGCGTGTATTGGAAGGAGTTCCGATGGCATTGCCGGCGCTGGTAAAAGCAAACAGGATACAAGAGAAGGTGAGAGGCGTTGGGTTTGACTGGGAATATAAAGAACAGGTGTGGGATAAAGTAAAAGAGGAACTTGGCGAATTGGAAGAAGAGGTCAAGGCAGGCAGGAAAAAGGAGATGGAAAACGAATTTGGTGATCTTTTCTTCTCCATTGTCAATGCTGCCAGGTTGTATGGTATAGATCCCGAAAGTGCGCTTGAACGAACCAACCAGAAATTTATCAGAAGGTTCAATTATCTGGAAGAGAAGACCTTATTAAAAGGAAAATCTCTTCAAGAGATGACTCTTGAAGAGATGGATGTCTATTGGAATGAAGCCAAAAAATTGGGCAACAAGTAAGGTTACTCTTTGGTTTCAGAAGGCAACTCCGGTAAACCCGGAAGATGAATATCTACCGCCTCCTGTTTGATAATTTTGGCTAAAATCTTATCTTTTCCTTCATTTAATTCAACTGCAATGGTGTCCCCTTCCATGATATCACTGCCAATAATGACCTCGGCAATCTCATCCTCAAGGTATTTTTGAATGGCACGCTTAAGCGGTCTGGCGCCGAATTGCGGATCAAAACCTTTGTCTGCAATAAAATCTTTGGCCTCGTCAGAGATAAAGAGCTTGTATTTTAATGCCTCAATTCTTTGGTAGAATCCTTTTAATTCAATATCGATGATTTGATTTATATGACTCTTTTCCAATGAATTGAACATTACTACGTCATCTACACGGTTAAGAAACTCCGGAGCAAACGCACGTTTTAACGCTTTTTGAATGACATACTTATTGTGTTCGTTTTCATCTTCTGCTGTGGTTCTGGTATTGAATCCGACACCCTGTCCAAAATCTTTCAGTTGCCTGGTACCGATGTTGGATGTCATGATCAGAATGGTATTTCTGAAATCAATCTTTCGTCCGAGGCTATCTGTCAGCCGACCTTCATCCATCACCTGGAGCAGGATATTAAAAACATCCGGATGGGCCTTTTCAATCTCATCAAGCAGGATAACGGCATAGGGCTTTCTTCTGACTTTTTCGGTCAGCTGGCCGCCCTCTTCGTAACCAACATATCCGGGAGGAGCGCCAACGAGCCTCGAGACAGAGAATTTTTCCATGTATTCGCTCATGTCAACCCGAATCAATGCATCGGTTGTATCAAAAAGATATTGTGCCAATACTTTGGCTAACTGTGTCTTACCGACGCCGGTGGGGCCAAGGAAGATAAAAGAGCCGATTGGTTTGTTCGGATCCTTCAATCCGGCACGGTTTCGTTGAATAGCCTTGGTAATTTTCTCAACGGCCTCATCCTGACCAATGATGTTCTTCTTCATGTCGTTGTACATCACCTGCAGACGTTTACCCTCTGCCTGTGCAATTTTCTGGACAGGAATACCTGACATCATGGCAACAATATCTGCCACCTGCGGTTCATCCACCACTTCGCGGTGACTTTCCAACTCGCGTTCCCAAATCTCTTTCTCCTTTTCAACAAGGGTGAGAAGGTTCTTTTCATTGTCACGGTAGCTTGCGGCCAGTTCGAAGTTCTGACCTTTCACCGCCAGAATTTTTGAGGCCCTAACCTCTTCGATCTTCTCCTCAAGTTTTATGATACGCTCAGGAACTGTTATGTTGGAGATGTGAACTCTTGATCCGGACTCATCCAGGGCGTCAATAGCCTTATCAGGAAGGTGTCTGTCTGAGATATATCTGGCTGTAAGCCTGACACATGCTTCGATTGCCTCTTTGGTATAGGTGACGTTGTGATGATCTTCGTACCTCTCTTTGATGTTGTGCAATATTTCAATGGTCTCCTCAATGGATGTTGGTTCAACCAATACTTTTTGAAATCTCCGCTCCAATGCGCCATCTTTTTCGATGTGTTGTCTGTATTCATCGAGAGTTGTTGCTCCAATGCACTGAATATCACCTCTGGCCAGCGCTGGTTTGAGCATATTTGCCGCATCCAGCGAACCGGTAGCTCCTCCGGCTCCAACGATGGTGTGTATCTCATCAATAAAGAGAATGATGTTGTCTACTTTGGCCAACTCATTAAGAATGGCCTTCATACGCTCCTCAAATTGTCCTCGGTATTTGGTTCCGGCAACGATTGAGGCTAGATCAAGGCTTATCACCCTTTTGTCGAAGAGTATCCGTGACACCTTCCTTTGCGAAATACGCAAAGCCAAACCTTCTACAATAGCAGACTTTCCAACTCCGGGTTCACCGATCAATACCGGATTATTTTTCTTTCGTCGGCTCAAAATTTGAGCGATTCTTTGTATCTCATTCTCCCGGCCAACAATAGGGTCGAGACTCCCTTCCATGGCAGCTTTGGTAATATCTACGCCAAAATTATCCAGTACAGGGGTGTCAGTTTTGGGATTGGCATTCCCCTTTTGGCTCTGGGAAGAACCAGACGAGGATCCACCACTTCGGCCAAACATATCATCTTGATCATCACCCTCTTCAGGAAAATCAGATTTATTTTCCACCTTGGACAACTCAATTATTTTTGTTTTTACTTCGTCGTAATTCAAATCATTCTTCTTAAAAAGTTCAAACACCAATCCGTCTTTTTCCTTCAGGATCGCCAATAGCAGATGGCCTGTGTTTACAGTATCTTCATTGAGGGATCTTGCCTCCAGAAAGACAATCTTCAGGGAGCGTTCAGTATTTTTTAACAATGGGATAGAGGCATCCATTGGAAGGGAAGCCCCTTTTCTAAGATGAAGTTCTATTTCATTTTTCAGGCTGGAAAAGTCCAAACCCAACTGTTTCATCGTATCTATGGCAATTCCTTCACCATCCCGCAGTATTCCCAGGAACAGATGTTCGGTACTAATATGATCGTTTCCCAATCGTATCGCCTCTTCTCTGCTATAGGTTAAAACATCCTTAATTCTTGGCGAAAATTTTGAGTCCATTCTTTTGTTTTAATTACTTCCCAACAAAAATCGTTCCTTTAACAAAATAACAAAAAATATTAATAAAAACAGCCATTCACCTCCTATATTTAAAATTAGATTTTTAAATCATATTTCAATTAAATGCATGTATATTAATTAATTACGCTTTATAGCGCTATGAAAAAATTATTATTTTACAATCATCATGCAGATTGACATATTGTCACTGCCCGAAAGCATAAAAATTACAGGTTAAATATCCCTAATTTATCAAGTGGTTATTCCCTCTGTAACTTTAAAATGATTATTTTTGTGTTGCTTTTTTTGACAAATTTAAATACAAATAAGATCTATATGTCTGATTCAGAAAGAATTATTCCGATTAATATTGAAGAGCAAATGAAAACGGCCTACATTGACTACTCAATGTCGGTTATTGTGTCGCGTGCCCTTCCGGATGTTCGTGACGGGTTGAAACCTGTTCACCGCAGGGTATTGTTCGGAATGAGCGAGTTAGGTAACTTCTCAAACAGACCCTATAAGAAATCCGCCAGAATAGTGGGGGAGGTGCTGGGTAAATATCATCCTCACGGTGACTCTTCTGTGTATTATGCCATGGTTCGTATGGCTCAGTTGTGGTCATTACGTTATCCCTTGATTGATGGTCAGGGTAACTTTGGTTCGGTAGATGGAGACAGTCCTGCAGCAATGCGTTATACTGAAGCACGGTTGAAAAAAATTGCTGAGGAAGCATTGGCGGATTTAGAAAAGAATACTGTAGATTTTCAGCCTAACTTCGATGAATCATTATCAGAACCTACCGTTCTGCCAACAAAGTTTCCTAATTTATTGATCAACGGAACTTCAGGAATCGCTGTGGGAATGGCGACTAATATGCCACCGCATAACCTTTCTGACACCATTGAGGCAATCATCGCTTACATAGATGATCACCAGGTTTCGATGAATGTTTTGATTGATAAGATCAAAGCCCCGGATTTTCCTACCGGAGGAATTATTTATGGCTATGCAGGGGTTCGCGAGGCATTTGAAACAGGTCGGGGAAGAATTGTTGTCCGTGGCCGGGCTGAAATTGAAACCACCGAGAATGGTCGTGAGAAGCTGATTATCACCGAGATCCCGTATATGGTCAACAAAGCGGAGATGATCATAAAAATTGCTGAGATGGTCAATGAGAAGAAGATTGACGGGATCAGCAACATCAACGACGAATCTGACCGTACTGGGATGCGGATTGTCATCGACATTAAACGCGAAGAGATGGCCAGCGTAGTATTGAATAAGCTATACAAGTTCACTGCACTTCAAACGGCCTTCAATGTCAACAATATCGCTTTGGTCAAAGGCAGACCGCAAATGCTTAACCTGAAAGACTTAATCCACTATTTTGTAGAACATCGGCATGAAGTGGTCATCAGACGTACGCAATACGATTTGGATCAGGCTGAGAAAAAAGCGCACATCCTCAGGGGTTTAATTATTGCGATTGATAATCTTGATGCAGTAATTTCGATCATTCGCGCAGCAAAGACACCTGATGAAGCCAGGGAAAACCTGTGCCTCAATTTTGAATTGGACGACATTCAGGCCCGAGCGATCCTTGACCTACGTTTACAAAAACTAACCGGTCTCGAGAGGGATAAAATCCATGAGGATTATACCGAGCTGTGCAAAATGATCGAATGGTACAAACAGGTATTGTCTGAAGAACCATTGAGAATGCAGATCATCAAGGACGAACTGGCTGAAATTAAGGCATTGTACGGGGACGAACGACGTACAGAAATTGTCTATGCATCTGAAGAGTTCAATCCCGAGGATTTCTACGCCGATGAAGATATGGTGATCACGATCTCGCACATGGGATACATCAAGCGTACCCCTTTAACGGAATTCCGGACCCAATCAAGGGGTGGAATCGGTTCAAAAGGCTCAAGTACCCGAGATGAAGACTTCCTGGAACACATGTTTATTGCCACCATGCACAATACCCTACTATTATTTACTGAAAAGGGGAAATGCTTCTGGTTGAAGGTATATGAAATACCCGAAGGAACCAAGGTTTCCAAAGGAAGGGCCATTCAGAACCTGATAAGCATTGAACCGGAAGATCAGGTAAGGGCATACATCAATGTTAAATCATTGAAGGACGAGGAGTACATCAACAACAACTTCATCATACTTTGTACCAAAAAGGGAACCATCAAAAAGACTTCTCTTGAAGCCTATTCAAGACCACGTCAAAATGGGGTCAATGCCATAACAATCAGAGAGAACGATCAACTTTTGGAAGCCAAATTAACGAATGGCGAAAACGAAATGATGTTGGCAGTCAAATCCGGCAAAGCCATCAGGTTCCACGAAAGTCATGCCCGTGCGATTGGCCGGACAGCTTCTGGTGTAAGAGGTATCACATTGGGAAGTGAGAGCGATGAGTTGGTTGGGATGGTTTGCGTAGCCAACGAAGAGGATGATATTCTGGTTGTTTCCGAACATGGATATGGCAAGAGGTCCAAGATTGGTGATTACCGGGTAACCAACAGGGGTGGGAAAGGAGTGAAAACAATCAATGTCACAGAAAAGACCGGTGCCCTTGTTTCTATCAAAAATGTAACCGATGGTGATGATCTGATGATTATCACGGAAGCTGGTGTAACTATCAGACTCTCAGTTGGAGCAATCAGGATGACTGGTAGAGCTGCCCAGGGTGTAAAATTGATTAATCTGAGAGAAGATGATTCGATTGCCTCAGTTGCCAGAGTGGAAATTACTGAGATTGAAGAAGTTGAAAATGAGGCGATTCCAGATTCAGAAGATATTGAAAATGATGAAAATGAAGATAATAAGATTGAAGACAATCTCAATTAGTAATAATTAAAATCAAAAATTGTTTGTAATGAAAAAGATTCTTTTAGTAGTGATCCTGCTCTCAGTGAACGGTTTTTTGTTCGCTCAAAAAGGAAAAGTTAGCAGTGCCTTGTCATATAAAGAGAGTGGTAAATTAGACAAAGCATGGGAGTCAATCCAGGAAGCAATCAATCCGGCTAACCCAAAATCAGAGAAATCAATCAACTGGCCAGACACATGGGAAGCAAGAGGGGAAATTCTTGAGGCTATCTCAAAATCAAAGGATGAAAACTATAAAAAATTGGCTGAAAATCCACTTGAAGAAGCCTACAAATCATTTATGAAAGCCATTGAACTAGACCCGAAAGGGGGTAGTCCTGCTTTAAAAATCAAGTTGCTAAGTAGCTTTATACCAACGCTTTCAAATGCTGCAATCGAGGCTTTTCAGGCTCAAAAGTATGAAGCCTCAAGTGATTTGTTTGAGAAAGTATTGAATATTGAAGCGGCTCCACTTTTTAAAACAGACAACTCCATTGATACGGCCATCATGTACAATACAGGACTTGCGGCGATGAATGCCAAACAATTTGATAAAGCGATTAAATACTTTGGACTTACTGCTAAGCACGGATACAATCCAGGTTCTTCTTATTCCCAGATTATCAGTGCCTACCAGCAAAAGGGTGACACATTGTCTTCCGTGAATATCATGAAAGAGGCATTCAATAAATATCCTGAAGACCAAAGTATTCTGGTACAATTAATCAATTATTATATTACTACCGGGAAAACAGAAGAGGCCATCGGCTATCTTGACAAAGCCATTGCCAAAGAAAAAGATAACCCGTCTTTCTACCTGGCTAAAGGTATTGCGCTTGACAAATTAGGAAAACAGGACGAAGCAGTTAAAGAATATGAACTGGCCATCAAAGTAAAAGCTGATTATGCTGATGCTTATTACAACATTGGTGTAATCTATTTTAACCGCGGCGTAAAACAATTTGAAGTTGCCAATGCTGTTCCGACCACTGAACAAGCAAAATTTGAAGCGGAAAAGAAAAAATCTGATGACGAATTTGCCAAAGCTGTTCCATACCTGGAGAAAGCCGTTGAATACAATCCAAAAGATACTTACATCAAAGATCAATTGAAAAACTTGTACTATCGTTTGAAGATGATGGATAAGTTCGAAAAGATGAACAAATAGCATTAGGAAAGGAGTCTGAAATTGGCTCCTTTTTCTACCCTTTCTTTATTTATCATAATATTAATTATAAGACAATTTAAAACAAGTGCCTAAAGTGCCTAGAGTGACTAAAATGCCTAAAGTACTTGATTTAGAATAAGTACTCTATTAACTTTAGTCACTCTAGTCACTTTAGGCACTTATTTTTATAAAACCCTGGAAGTATAATCAGAATAATCGACTACTATTGGATTATATTCCTGATGGAAAAGCGGCGAAGAAATTATAAAATCTGCTGTAGAACGGTTTGATGCTGTAGGAATATTATACATCACTGCAATTCTCAGCAACGCTTTTACATCCACATCATGTGGCTGAGGCTGCATAGGATCCCAAAAGAAAAACAACAAATCGACATTACCTTCACAGATCATGGCGCCCAGCTGTTGGTCTCCTCCAAGCGGACCTGATTTTAATCTCAATATTTCGGGAGGTACGGCATCGTTTTCTTTGCATTTTTGACGAATTGTCTCATCCACGAGTCTTCCGGTCGTTCCGGTGCAGATCATGCTATGTTGCGCCAATTCTTTCCAGTTGTAGCTTACCCATTCAACCATATCTTGTTTTCGGTTGTCATGAGCTACAATGGCAATTTTTTTCTTTGATTTCATTTGATGTTTCATTTAACTTTCAGTATTTTAATATTTTACCGTATCTTATATGTAAGAATTGATGGTATAATTATGTTAGAAATAATCTTCGAAATAACTTCTGATTAACTGCAGATAGTTTTTCTTGTATCCAAAATAGTCCTTATTAATTGAGATATTGTCATATTTCTCAAAATCATTTGTTCGGATAATCGATCCAATGAGGTCTGGATATTCAATGCTTTTGTGGTAACTTTTCATCAGTTTCACCAAATCGAAAGAGGTACCCCTCTCCCATCGTTTCTTTCTGAATTTTTCATACGAGGATAATTTTGCAGTAAAGAAAAAATAGTGTTCAACAGATTGGAATACATCAACATAGCTACGGACGAACACCTCCGTTTTCAACTCCGGATTGACAAACCTCATCCGGGGTTCATCTGTTGCATAGGACATAATCCCAAATGGATTGTGGGCCCTCGAAAAGACATTTGAGGTTCCCCAGCCGGATTCAAGCACTGCCTGTGCCAATATCAGGCTGACGGGCTGAGGATAAAGGCGCATCTTCAAATCTTTGATCGAGACTGCATCGTATTTCTCCATCATCTGCTTGAAGAACACGAGATCATCGTGACGTAGTGGTAGCTTATTGACCATCCTGTTTTCAATGAATTCTATATGCCTCAAGAGATCCAACAGTCTATCCCGCTCGATCACAATGGCCGGAAGCATATAATTGATGAAAACCTCCTTACGGACAACCTCCGGTATGGTATCAAAATCAAGCGTTCCCAGGTATTTTACAGGAATTAGAGAGATTTGATCCTGACCCAGGATTGATTTGCTGCTGGTAACCTCAATCTCATAGGATTTAACTTTGTATTCTGGATAAATGTAATTGATCGATGAGTTCTCGTTTACCAATACATAACCGATTACCAATAAAAGAACCAACAGGATTACCTTGAGTGATTTAAGCATGAAAACAGGTCAAATTTTTATTGCTTCTTCGGCACAAAGGTAGGAAATAATCGACGAAGATTCAGCCAATCTCAATTTCCAGTTGACTGGTCCACTTTAAAATACGATCATCAGACAGTTTGGACTGATTCTCCTGATCAAGTAATAGTCCCATTAAAGTGTTATTTTTCAATGCCTTGGACGATTCAAAAGAATATCCCTCGGGGGAAGTAAGCCCTATGATTTTGGCGCCAAGCCCCTCAAAGAAATCTGCCAAAATACCTACTGCATCGCAGAAATTTTCGGGGTAGTTCTTTTGATCACCGAGTCCAAAAACGGCAATTTTTTTTCCTGTTAATGTCAATTTGCCCAAGGCCGGCAATATTTCATCCCAATAATTGGGAAGTTCGCCATCAAACCAGGTAGGAACACTCAGAATATAACTGTCATACAAAAGAAACTCCTCTCCTTTACAACTTTCGACATTCAATTCTTCGACTTGATGATTCTTAAAGCTAGCCGCAATCTTTGAGGCAATTTTTGCTGATTTGGTTGAATTAAAACTGTAGACAATGGCAATTTTCTTCATTGCAATAATTTCATGTTCGATTTTCAGGATGATCAATATTTTAATAGGGAAATGGCAGCTTCATATATTTTGTTTTCATTGGGCAGAATGGCTGCTTCAAGAATTCTGTTGAAGCCAACGGGTGTAAATTCCGAACCAACCCTGCGAATTGGAGCGTCCAGATATTCGAACATGAAATTATT
>JBBIUJ010000078.1:0-15484 GCA_037440345.1 Prolixibacter sp. | reverse complement strand
CCGGCAGAGCCTGAATTGTAAACTCAACTTTATCGCCTGTTTTCAGGAAAGGAAGGTCGCTTTCGTAGGCATCAAACAAAACCCAAACACGTGAAAGATCAGCTACTTCATACAATACCGAACCCTGGCTGATATGATCGCCCGTGTTGACGCGCCTTGCTGTAACTATGCCAGAAGTGGTAGCTTCCACCTCGACATTGGACTGAACATTTCCCGACCGCTCGATGGTCGAAATTTGTGTTTCTGTTAGCTTCCACTGGCGAAGTTTTTCTTTGGCCGCCTCGAAAATTTCGGGTTGCGTCTGTTGGGTTTTTGCCGCTTCAAGCAATTCCTGTTGGGCAGTTACCAGTTCAGGGGAATAGATGTCCGCCAGTTTTTGTCCTTTTCTGACGGGTTCTCCTGTAAAGTTGACCAGCAGTTTTTCAACCCTTCCGGCGACATGTGCCACCTGATTCTGCAGCAAACGTTCGTCTGCCTGCACTTTTCCGTATAACCGTACCTCTTTTTCGGGATTTTGACGCGAAACAACCGATGTCAGCACGTTGGCCAGTTGGGCTGCCTCTTTGGTCAAATGTACTGCTGCAGGATCCATTGCTGCGGTGCTGTTCTGGGTAAGCGGAATTAAATCCATTGCGCAGATTGGGCATTTACCCGGTTCATGCATTCTTATCTGCGGATGCATGGCGCAGGTCCAGATCTCAGATTTTGCAGTTTCTGCCGCGTGGTCGTGTTTTTCTTCTTTGGCCGGTGATGAATGGAATAATATCCAGCCTAGTAGGATGCCTCCTACTAGAATGAGGCTATATTGGACGTATTTATTACTAAATATTTTCATCTTATTTTAAATTTTATGTTATTGAATTTTCGTAAATGCCATTAATCGTTTGAGCCATGCAACAGACGTATTATAGTCAGCCACTGCTTCCACTTGCCGGTACTCGTAATCGAGCGTTTGCTGCCTGACGCGCAGTATGTCGGTGAGGGAACTGCCCGATGAGGCAAAACTTTTGAACATGATGTCGAGCGACTTGGATGCCAACTGATATTGATAGGCATACAACTTTACCCTGCGCTGTGCATCCTGATACAATTGGATTGCCCGATAGTACTCGGTTTGCAGAGAATTCGCAACTGCCTTGTAATTTTGGGAATTAGCCGATTTCAAAAAGTCGGCTTCATCACGCATGGCTTTATACTTTTTGCGGTAAATAGGCAAGGTAACCTTAACCTCAGGCATAACCATGTCTTTCCCGTTCATCGGGGATGTTGACATTTCATTTTTATTGATCAGTGAATAATTTAATCCGACTCCAATCATTGGATAGCTCATCTTAGTAACCATTTGTTTGCGGGCTTCCAGCGATTGTTGTTCAAACTGAAGCATTCCCAACATCGGGTTATTTTTCAAGGTACTATCTGAAATTGCGAAAAGCGAAGGATCAAAATTTTCAGATTTCAAGGTATCCGGCAAGGCAACAATTGCAGTTTGGGGCCTGTTTAAATAACTGTTAAACTGTGCGGAAATGGTGTTTAGCTGATTCTTTAACAGGTTAATATTATTCTGAAGATCTCCGATTTCGATTTGAATACGAAATACATCAGAAAGACCTGAACCACCTGAAGATGAACCCATTGAGTTGCCTCCCATGGGTAAGGAAGCCTGGGTTGAAGCGCTCCCACCGGAATTGCCTGAACCTCCACCCATGCTGTTCATGCCCGATGATCCGGAAGAAGAAGTTGATGCGGAAGCCTGAGCTGTTGTTTGGCTGGCAGGGGCAGATCCGTTTCCTGAGGGACCAGCTTTAAACCTGACCAAGGCCAACCGTTCAATTGTATGAAGTAGTGCAATGTTTTTCTCTGAAACAAGGATGTTTTGTCTGATCTTGTTCAATTCGTACCAGGTGCGCTGCACATCATAGAATACCTGCAATTTGGCATCACGGAATGTTTCGTATTTGGCTTTGGCCATCAGGCTCATTTCATCTTTGGCAAATTTAAGAACGCCGAACCAGGGGAACATCTGCATAAAACTTATGTCTGCTACCTGGTTTCCACCTACAAGTTCCATGGGCTTGAGGAAAACCCCCAGACTCGCTTCAGGATCAGGTAAACTCCCCACTTGGGGCACTTTCTGCAAAGCAGCCTCATATTCAGCATACCGCTGAAGGACAGTAGGATTGTTTTTTGCGGCGATTTCCAGATAAAATTGCAGGGAATCTGTTTGGGCGTATGCGGATATATTTAACGCTAGAAGACTCAAAAATAATAGTGTTTTCATATTTATTTTTTTACCACATAGACACATAGATCACATAGAAGCTATTGTGACCTATGTGTCTATGTGGTTATTTTTAATGGCATGTTCCCTCCACATCGCCTGAAACATCGGGACAACAAAGACTGTCATTACCTGGATAACCATACCTCCAAACATGGGGATGGCCATTGGGATCATAATGTCGGAGCCTTTACCGTTCGATGACAAAACGGGCAACAGGGCAATAACGGCCACGGCGGTGGTCATCATCGCAGGACGCACACGTTTTAATCCGGCAGAAACTACAGCTTCACGCACATCGTGAACGGTTGCAGGATGACGCTGTTCAAATACCTGGTGAATATAGGTACCCATAATAACTCCGTCATTGGTAGCGATACCGAATAGGGCAATGAAACCAACCCATACCGCCACACTCAAATTGATTGTGTGCATCTGGAATAGTTCACGAAGGTTAATCCCTTCAATAGAGAAATTAAGGAACCAGTCCTGGCCATATAGCCAAAGCATGATAAAACCTCCGGCAAAAGCCACGAAAACTCCCGAGAAGTGAATGAGCGAGGCCGTCACCGTGCGGAATTGGAAATAGAGCAATAACAATATCAGGAGCAAGCTGATCGGGATAACTATGGCCAATCGTTTGGTGGCGCGTATTTGATGTTCGTAATTGCCGGCAAACTTATAAGATACACCGGCAGGCAGAACGAGAGCGCCGGAGCTCAGTTTCTGTTGCAATATTTTAGAAGCCTGGTCCACCACATCCACTTCGGCTATACCTTCGTTTTTATCGAAAATCACATAACCGTTCAGGAATGTATTTTCGCTCCTGATCATTTGGGCACCGCGTGTATAATCAATATTCGCGATTTCGCTCAGTGGAACCTGTACGCCAGTTATGGAAGGAATCAGGATTCGTTTGATATCATCTGGATTATCACGCAATTCGCGGGCATAACGCACCCGAATAGGAAACCGCTCACGTCCTTCGACTGATGTTGAAAGCGCCATGCCACCGACAGCCACCTGAAGAATTTCCTGTACTTCGCTTACAGTCATGCCATAGCGGGCCATCGCTTCGCGATTTAGCTTGATTTCAAGGTAGGGTGCGCCGACGGCGCGATCATAGAACACGGCTGAAGCTTTGATAGAAGGAACCTCTTTCAGTGCCTGCTCCAACTGCATCCCTCCCTTTTCGATTGCCTCCAGGTCGGGGCCAAATACTTTCAGTCCCATTGGGGCCCGCATTCCGGTCGAAAGCATCACCAGGCGGGCTTCGATAGGCTGCAGCTTTGGCGCGGAAGTCAATCCCGGAATATTGGTCACCTTTACAATCTCGTTCCAGATATCATTCGGCCTTTTAATCTCTGGCCGCCATTGACGAAAATACTCTCCATAGTCGTCTTTTAATAGAAATAAATTAAAATTTTTGGAGATAGATAGAAATAAATTGTTTTTTCGGTAATCAGGAACATTAACCGTATTATTAGATGTTTGTACTATAAATTTATCTTCCTTTTTGTTGTACCTAACCTCCTGGATATTATTTATTTCTATTGTATTTCCATTTATTTCTACCTTATTTCTATCTATTTCAATTGTATTTTTTATTTCAGACAAATTCAAAACAAAATCGCCAATCTTATCTGCTTTAAACTTTTGGCGTTGACCATTTTCATCCAAAATATATTCTGGTCGGTAACTGATCGTATTTTCGAACATCTGTACCGGCGCAGGATCAAGCGCCGAGTTGACGCGGCCCCACTTACCCACGGCAATTTCAACTTCAGGAATTACCGAAAGCCGTTTGTCGAGCGTTTCGATGTATTCGAGGTTCTTCTGAATGCTGGAGTGTGGCATACTGGTGGGCATAAGCAGGAATGAGCCTTCGTTTAAAGATGGCATAAACTCTTTGCCCGTACCCGGGAATAATTTTGATGGACCTTGCCAGAAAGCTGTCTGCCGGAAGCTTTTCCAGCCCGTTTTTTCGGCCCCCGAAGCGACAAAGCCGAAAGTTTTATCGAACCCCTGCCATGCCATCAAACCGAATAGCAAGGTGACAGCAGGTAAAATGAGAAACTTCCATTTGTGTTCCAGGGCCCATCTCATAATGCCTTCATAAAAATGGACCATCGACATTAAGGCTGCAAGGATCACTATAATTATACCACTTACAAAAATAAAGTTTGAGAAGGTACTGTTGTGGGCGCCTAATGGAAGCCATTCAATAGTGAGGTACCAGGCAGCAACCAGCACTGTGATGCCGATATTAATGTAGTTGGGAAATTCTTTCCGGTGCTCAGGCCAGCGGTAATCGAGTAAATTATTAACACCGACTGCTATTAATGCCAATGCAGGCCAGACGTGCCAGATAAGTGCAAACAAGACCCCCGCAACCATTAAACCACCGTTCCATATCCGGCGAATCTTTTTGGTGTCAATATGAATATTGAAGAAGATATGCGTTAAGGTTGGCAAAACTATAATTCCAAGCAGAAATGCTGAAATCAGCGAAAAGGTTTTGGTGAAGGCCAGCGGATGGAACAACTTTCCTTCGGCAGCCTGCATGGCAAAGACCGGAAGGAAACTGACGATGGTGGTAGCTATAGAGGTAACTACCGCATCACGAACTTCGGTGGTTGCATTGTAAATCACAGACATTAGCTTCTTCCCCCGGATTCCATGGTTCTCTGGCATCTCCAGATGCCGTAGGATGTTCTCCACATCCACAATCCCAATATCGACCATTACACCAATGGCAATAGCTATTCCCGAAAGGGCGACAATATTGGCTTCGATGCCGAAAGCCCGCATCAGGATGAAAGTCATTAGTACGCCAATTGGCAATAAACCGGCTACAATAAGCGAGGCCCTTAAATTCATCACCAGTACAATAATGACGATGATACTTATCAGAATTTCGTGTGAGAGCGCTGATTCGAGCGTTCCGATGGTCTCCATGATTAATCCGGTGCGGTCGTAAAAAGGAACAATAGTCACTTTGGAAACTGTGCCATCAGGCAAAATTTTTTGCGGCAATCCGGCTTCAAGTTCCTTGATCTTATTTTTGACATTACCAATAACATCCATTGGGTTTGAGCCGTATCGTGCAACTACAACTGCACCTACTGCTTCGGAGCCGGCCTTATCCAATCCGCCGCGACGTGTAGCCGGACCAAACGCAACTCGAGCCACGTCCTTAATGCGTACCGGAACGTTATTCCGGACAGCAACTACTGATACTTCGAGATCATCCAGATTTTTAACGTAGCCCAAGCCGCGGATAATATACTCCACATTGTTCAGTTCAATGGTTTCAGCGCCAATATCCAGGTTGCTTTTGCGTACGGCATTCATTACATCCATGGCCGAAACATTGAAAGCTTTCAACGCTTCAGGATTCAGGTCGATCTGGTACTCTTTAATGAAACCACCAACTGATGCAACTTCTGAAACCCCTTCAGCTGTCGTAAGTCCGTACTTAACATAAAAATCCTGAACCGTACGTAATTCCTGTGGGTTCCACCCTCCGTTAGGTTTTCCTGTTTTGGGGTCACGACCTTCGAGGGTGTACCAATAAATCTGGCCCAAAGCTGTAGCGTCCGGTCCTAGCGTTGGCTGAACTCCCTGTGGCAAAGTGCCCGAAGGCAATGAGTTGAGTTTCTCAAGAATGCGGGAACGGCTCCAATAAAAATCGATGTTATCTTTAAAGATGATATAGATGAAAGACATCCCGAACATGGAGGTACTGCGCACTGTTTGAACTCCCGGTATCCCCAGTAGGGCAGTTGTCAAAGGATAAGTAACCTGATCCTGGATATCTTTTGGGGATCGCCCCATCCATTCGGTAGCCACAATCTGTTGGTTTTCCCCGATATCGGGGATGGCATCGACGGCAATCGGATCGCGGGGAAAGAGGTCTGGTTTCCAGTTGAACGGCATATAAACCATGCCCAGCACCACGAAAGCGATGAGGAACATAAAGGTAATGAGCCGGTTTTCAAGAAAATATTTGACGAGTCGATTAAACATACTGCCTGTTTTTTATATCTGAAATGAGATGATTGTAATTTTTAACTCTTCTTTTCATTATCTAACAATTTCTATGCGAAACTAATTTTATTAACATATTGATAGTGCAAATATTCGTTTGAACCCATAAACATTTTTATGCTTTTTATCCCAAAATTTTGGGATGTTCGATTCATCAAAGGTAAATCCAGTAATTAATATACTTGTTTCAATATTCCTTCAATTATTTATAAGATTTCCAGGTTCATACTTCTAAAATCCCCTGGTCAGCATCAACACCATCATAGCGGTCATTACAACTCCTCCCCCAATTATGCCAGCTTTGGCCCATGGTTTCATATGTGTAACTTTATCCGACTCTTTCAGAAAATGATCCGGATCATTTTTAAAAACAGATAAACATTGCTCAGAATCAAAATAATAAATATTACCTTGATATTCATAGGTAAAAGTGCTTACTTCACCGACTTGTTTTCCACATACCGGATCAATTTTCTCAGTTGAAAGTTCATGGTTGTGACTTCCCTGCATAGCGCCGGTCATGTGGCCTGGCATCATCATCATACAGGAAGAAAATGACAAAACCATAATGACCATTAAGATACCAATAAAAAGCTTCTTCATTATCGTATTGTATTAAATGATTAATGATGACCTGCGTGACTACCGCTACTTCCCCCTACGCCAGTATGACTATCAGGCATTCTATTTTGGTATGAGGTACCAGATTTTGACTTCCGGTAATCATCAAAAGAGATTAGTTGCATTCCACATTTTGGACATTTGCCTGGAGCTGACGTAAGATACATATTATGCATTGGACAAAAATATGCAACACTCTGATTGATTGTTTTTTGCTGGGCAATATGTCTTCCACAGCCAGTGAAAGCTATTACGAACATTGTCAGTTGCAATAACACAGCAATTTTTTTCATTTGAACCATATTCGTGTTTCTGTTTTGCAACCGGGTTGAAATAATTCCCTTAATTCTTGTTCTATCGATATACGTTTCTGTTGTTTTAAAAACGGAGTATAGTGAACAAAAACTGTCAATTTTCCGTTGCAGTGTTTTGTCCAGCACTCTTTCTTGTCATGATTTTCAATTCGCGTCCTCAATTTCGAACTCTCACCTACATCCAACAAGAAATTTTCATTGTCCACATTGCACACTATTGCATACATCCCAGACCTGTCATTGATCTTATCAATCGATTTCAATGGTCCCGTAAATGAATATTTGCCCAATCTGATTGCCATGGTTTTCTATTATTAATTTAATAGTTTTATTTTCTATTCATGAATTCACTTGTATCTCATAACTATACTATTAGGTTTTTTGCCAACAGTAATTTTCATTATCTCTTTCATGTTGACAATATTGATGACTGAGACTGTTCCATCGCCCTGATTGGTAACATAACAAGTTGATCCGTCCTTGCTAAAAGCAATAGCGGATGCGCCATTCCCAACAGTAACGGTTCCACCCTGAACATATCCGTTACCAGTCATTGTCCAGACATGAACTTTATTGCCATTGGGATCGGTTACCCACATCTGGTTCATCATGGTATTTACGGCAACCATCCCAGGAGTAAATCCAAGCTGCACTGTACCTGCTATCATACCAGTTGTACTGTTCATCATGTTGATAGTCTGGTCCTTTTCGTTGTCAACATACATCATGTCTCCCATTCCTGGCCATGCACCTATCGGATAGTTGCCAGTAGTTGTAGTTTCAAGAATTTGTTTGGTGAATGCATCGATGACCGTCACATTGTTGGACATACCGTTGGCGACAAAGACCTTCCTGCCATCGTCGGAGAAGGAGACTTCGGCCGGCATCTGTCCGACAACAATTGTATTCAACAACGCATAAGAACTGGCATCGAAAACCTCAACTTTCCCAACAGGTAGCATTATGGCTGTCCACAATTCTTTACCATCGGGTGAATAAACTGCATTATAAGCAATTCCATCGAGGGTGAGTTCTTTGATAGTTGCTCCGGTTACAGCGTCCAATATCAGAATCTTACCCTGGGTTTGAAGCGAGGCAGAGAGATTGCCCATCATACTTCCCGATGTAAAGGAGGAGAGCATCATCCTTGAACCTCCATTGAAATCGCTCCCCGGAAAGGAAATAACCATCTTGCTTTTATTTGGAGAAAGGGATATTTGATGTGGCCACATATTCACCATGCCGGAGCCCATCATTCCTGCAACAGAGCTGCTTTGTAACATTGGTAAACTGATGGTTTTGTCAACAGTATTTGAGGAGAGATTTATGACAGAGATGGTATTGCTTTCGCCGTTGACAACGTAGGCAGCATCGAAATTTAAAGGAGTCAGATTGGTTCCTGTCGCTCCGTCCTTCTGGCAGGAAAAAAACAGAATAGAGCTACCAATCAGACATGTTATCCCTAAGAAAAAGTGTTTCATTTGCGAATGATTTATTTTTTAATGGTCAAATGGAATAGCATGATTGTGGAAATTTTGCTCATTTCGGTTGGTGATTAAGCAATCATGGCTATTTCATCGTATATTTTATTGTGATAAGTGAAATGAATAGCCATGACCCCAAAATGTACTCATTTTGGCAGTCATTGCAAAATCATGGCTATTCTTTAAAGGGGAATTTTAAATATGAAAATTATTTTTTTCTTTCATATTTGCAACATCCTGGCAGTTTGGCATATACCTTGTCGTCTGCCTTGTATTTCTCTGTATCGTGGCCTACTGCAGCGACTTTTTTCTGTACGTCATCGCTTTTAACCTTTGCGGGGTTGTAAACGAGCGTCAATAACTTGGTATCCTTGTTCCAATCAGCTTTGGATACTCCATCAACTTTTGCAGCTGCTTCTATGCGATCTTTGCACATACCGCAGTTGCCCGAAACTTTGATTGTTTCAGTTTTGGTGGAAGCCATTTCCATTTTGGCATCTGTTTTAGACATTTCCATTTTGGAGTGGTCGTGCATTTGGGCATAGGAGTTAGCGCCAAATAATAATACCAATACGGCAACGATACTAATTTTAATAGTTTTCATGATATAATGTTTTGATGTTAATGTATTGAATAATGTAAATAACAATGCTTCAGCAAGAAAGTTTACATAACTTCCCCGCTAAATTGCCCTGCGGACAATAACATCAAATACGGAACACACAAATGTGGGGTAAGCTTACATCACTTACCAGGAAATCGCCTGGCGGACTGACATTTGTGCCAATAAAATTTGCAGCGTATAATGGGTGAATGCTGAAATTCAGAGGAATGGCAACCACTTGTAAAACAGGTTGCGGAAATGCTTTAAATAAGGTAAAAGAAGGGGTGTAATTGTTATCAACAACTAAGGCTGTGACTTCATTGTCACAGCAATGGGTCTTAAAATGCAGACCAGGTTGAGTGTTGTTATCGGCAGAATCTTCCATGCCGCACGAGGCCACTTCACCTGTTAACGAGACCTTTTCAAAAGACGCAACTTCGCTTCCACAATAATGTTTGGAAAACGTAAGGTGCATCCCGGAAAGCAGGACCAGCAAGGCAAATAATATGGAGAGAACCTTCTTCATCTAACTACTTAAACGGAATTAGCTTCCTAGATGTTGCAAATAAACAAATTATTTTTAAGAAAACCAATCAACATTCTTGAGTTAACTTTAGTCACTTTAGCTCACTTTAGTCACTTCCCTACTCAAACATCCCCTTAACCCGATCAAAGAAATTTCGTTCCTTTGTCTCTTCAGGAACTTGGAAATTAGGAAGTTGTTGCAATCTTTCCAATTGTTTTTTCTCCTCGGAAGAGAGTTTTTGTGGTACCCAGGCATGGATTTTAACCAGCAAATCACCTTTGCCATAGCCATTTACATCCGGAATTCCTTTTCCTCGAAGGCGCAAAATCTTTTCGGGTTGTGTTCCAGCCTCGATCTTTACCTTCACTTTGCCGTCGATGGTAGGTATTTCAGCAGTCAGGCCAAGTGCTAAATCGGGAAATGATAGTACCAAATTGTAAATCAGATCATTTTCGTCCCGAATTAGTTCGGGATGCTCTTCCTCTGCAATCAGCACGAGCAGATCACCCGGAACACCGCCACGCCTGGCCGCATTTCCTTTGCCGCCGACTGAAAGCTGCATTCCTTCACCTACACCGGCAGGAATTTTTACTGTAACCACCTCTTCTCCCTGGATGAGACCTTCGCCATAACATTTTTCACATTTCTGGGTAATGATCTTTCCTTCGCCGTTACAAGTAGGACAGGTAGAGGCTTGCTGGATCTGTCCGAAGATGGAATTACTGATCCGGGTCACCTGACCACTGCCTTTACAGGTAGCGCAGGTGGTGTGTCCACTTCCTCCTTTTGCTCCACTACCGTGACAGCTGTCGCAGGAGACATATTTCTTGACTTTTAGTTTTTTCTCACAACCGTTGGCTACTTCGCTGAGATTGAGGGTTACCTTGATACGAAGATTGGAACCACGATTGACGCGCTGTCCGCGGGAGCCACCACCTCCAAAACCTCCGAAACCGCTAAATCCGCCGCCTCCAAAAATATCTCCGAACGAAGAGAAGATGTCTTCCATGGTCATGTGTTGACCGCCGAATCCACCCTGGTTGCCCATGCCGGCATGACCAAACTGATCATAGCGCTGCTTTTTCTCCGGACTACTCAGTATCTCATACGCCTCAGCTGCCTCTTTGAATTTTTCTTCAGAGGCCTTGTCTCCCGGATTTTTATCGGGATGGAATTGAATGGCTTTTTGGCGATAGGCTTTCTTGATCTCCTCGGCGGTAGCGTTTTTGGAGACTCCAAGGACTTCGTAATAATCTCTCTTTGACATTTTAGTTTTTTTAGCAGTTGTAGCCGGATATTATTCGCCTATCACAACTTTAGCATAACGTATTACTTTATCATTCAGTATGTAACCCTTCTGAACGACCTCGACTATCTTCCCTTTTAACTCCTCTGTGGGAGCCGGTATTTTGGTAATGGCTTCGTGGTGGTCGGTATCGAGATCCAGACCTTTGGCCTCCATTTCGACTACCCCGTTTTGTTTGGTAAAATCTTTGAATTTGCTGTATATCAGACTGATTCCCTCTTTTGTTGTCTCCAGGTTGTCGGAGGTTTCAATGGCGTTAATTGCACGTTCGACATCATCAATCACCGGAAGAAAACTGACAATGACAGACTCTGAAGCATTCTTCATCAAGTCCATTTTCTCTTTCAGGGTACGTTTGCGGAAGTTGTCAAATTCTGCCGATAGGCGAAGATATTTGTCATTTGAAGCGGCAAGTCCGGCTGTAAGTTCAGCTATTTTGTTTTCCAATTCTGTCTCTTTGCTGACGATTTCTTCTACCGCTTCACTACCTGATTGCTCCTGTGTTGTAGTTTCACCAGTCAACTGCGACTCCGGTCCATTAACAGAAGCTTTGCTATGTTTTTTGTCTTCTTCTTTTTTCTTTGTCATAATTCATTCCTAGTTCAAATCTGTTTTACCCCTTCAAATAGTTTGCCAATAGCCCTTATTCGGACATTTTGACACAAAGAAAAGCTGAAAACTGACAGCTTAACTGCTTATTCCCTTCTGATTTTTGCCCCTATCGCATTTAGCCTGACATCAATATTTTCATACCCGCGATCGATCTGATCGATGTTGTCGATGGTGGAGACTCCGTTGGCCGAAAGAGCAGCAATAAGCAGGGCAACACCTGCACGGATATCGGGAGAGGTCATGCGGGTAGCCCGGAGCGGGTGAGAGCGGTCGAGACCGATTACTGTGGCCCTGTGCGGATCGCAAAGGATTATTTTAGAGCCCATATCGATCAGCCTGTCCACGAAAAAGAGCCTGCTCTCAAACATTTTTTGGTGAATAAGAACACTTCCCCGGGCTTGTGTTGCTACCACCAGGAATATGCTCAAAAGGTCTGGTGTCAACCCAGGCCAGGGAGCATCGGCGATGGTCATGATCGAGCCGTCGATGAAGGATTCTATTTCGTAATGATCCTGTACCGGAATGCGGATGTCGTCACCCGTTCGGATCAGATTGATGCCCATTTTCCGGAAGGAGTCGGGAATGATACCCAACTCATCATACGCAACATTTTTGATAAGCAGATCGGAGGAGGTCATGGCAGCCAGACCGATAAAGCTTCCAACTTCGATCATGTCGGGAAGCAGACGGTGTGCGCAACCCTTCAGCGAAGTTACGCCGTGAATGTGCAACAAGTTGGAGCCTGTGCCGTCAATCCTTGCCCCCATGGAGATCAGCATGCGGCAAAGTTGCTGAACATAGGGTTCGCATGCAGCATTGTAAATGGTGGTGGTTCCTTCGGCCATTACAGCGGCCATGATGAGGTTAGCTGTCCCGGTTACGGAGGCCTCGTCTAGCAGAATATAACATCCTTTCAGTTTTTTTGCCTCAACACGAAAGAGAGCATTCTCAGCATCAAAAATAAATTGAGCCCCGAGTGATTCAAATCCACGGAAGTGGGTATCCAGCCTGCGGCGTCCTATTTTATCGCCACCTGGCTGAGGGATGGTTCCTTTTCCGAACCGCGCCAGCATTGGACCAATGATCATGATCGAACCCCTCAATGTGGCTGCCTGTTGAAAAAAGTGGGGAGAATTAAGAATATCCACATTGACTTGATCGGCACAGAAAGTAAAGGTTCCCTTCGAAAGCCTTTCGACTGACACTCCTAAGTTTTTAAGAATGTCAATCAGTTTGAGGACATCACTTATTTCGGGGATATTGGATAGAGTGACCTTTTCGGGAGTGAGCAGGGCGGCACAAATAACCTGAAGGGCCTCATTCTTGGCTCCTTGGGGTATTAATTCCCCTGCCAGCGAATTCCCTCCTTCGATGATAAATCTTGCCATGGCAACCTTGGCGGCTTATTTGTGCTTCCGGTTTGGTCCGGAGCTGGCTTTTGCCTTCTTCTTTTGAATTTTTATGATGTCTGTTACCTCTTGCAGTCGCAAGTCTTCGCGAACTTTCAACCGGCCTCTTGAGATCAGTTTCAGATCATCAAAGATTTTTTCATCTTCTACCATGTCTTTGTTCCATGATAGATAGGATTTTTTCATCTGATTTGCCAACTGCTCTGTATTCAACTCTTTTGAGGGATTTTCATCACTCATTTTTGAGATATTGTCAATCAGCTGCTCCATGATTTTACCATAGTGGCGAAACCGTATATCCGACTGATTGTATGGAATATGTTTGGGTTTCTCGGTAAACGTCTCAGGAACCGGCGGATCGTAAGGATAATCTATGTCGAGTTTAAAATCGGACATGATGGCAATGTGGTCCCAAAGTTTGTGCTTGAAATCATTGATGTCGCGCAGATAAGGATACATCATTCCCATGATATCGATGATGGATTTTACGGCAAGATTGCGTTCGTCGCGGTCTTCTATGGTGAGCACATGCTCCACCATTTTGTGTAAGGCCCTTCCATATTCTGGAAGCTTCATCTTGGTGCGTTGGGTGTTATAATCTTTGAACATCGTGAATTTCAGTTAAGTGCTTTTGAAAAAGCAAATTTTATTTTATGTGACAAAGTTAAACATTTTGCCGATCAATTTATAGGATATTTCAAAGGACTATTCATCCACAACTTTTAGTTTGGCAAACTTTAGCAGCAACTGTTTCTCTCCGGCATTGGCAAAGAAGACTTTCGCTTTTTTCTCAGGCATTAACCCTTCCAGATCAACGATTTTACCTCTGCCAAACCGCTGGTGTTCGACGAACATCCCCACTTGAAGGGAGTTGGGATCGGAGGCTTCAAAATTTTCGGCGGGGGAGGGATCATTGCTTCGTCTGTAGTTTGCGCCAAGGGTTCCGGATGGTTTTGGTGGTGTGAAACTACTCCTTTCGCCTGATGAATAGGAATTTCGGTTAAATCCCCCATGCAGACTGGATGGTTCGTCGGAGATATGGTGCTGGAAGTACCTGCTGTTCTGCATGTCGAGGTACTGTGGGTCGATCTCACCGATAAAGCGGCTGGGGTGACAAAATTCAGTTTTCCCCCATTTGAACCGCTGTTGAGCGAAGGAGAGGAATGCCTGATGTTTGGATCGTGTCAGGGCTACGTAAAACAACCTTCGTTCTTCTTCCAGTTCAGGTAATGTCATTGTCCCTGAAAAGCCGGAAGGGAAGAGGTTTTCTTCCAGCCCAACTATGAATACATTGTTGAATTCCAGTCCTTTGGAGGAGTGAACAGTCATCAAGGTTACTTTATCGAAATCTTCGGTTTTCTCATTGTCCTGATCGGTGAGGAGGGAGACCTCTTCGAGAAAATTGGCCAGTAGTGCGGAGTGTCCTTCTTCAACGGCATCGATGGTGAACTGCTGAATGGCATTCAGAAGCTCCTGGGTGTTTTCATACCTGCTGATGTTTTCAGGCGATTTATCCTGGTACAACTCCGATAGAATACCTGCTTCAGTCGCGATTCTTTGCGCCATTTCGTAGGCCTCCGTGGTCAGCGAACGTTCAGCGAAACTCTCTATCAGCGTGACGAATTCCATTACCTTTTTGGATGCTCCGCCATTTAAACCTGCTTTTTGAAGCATCAGCTGATCCGTGGCAACCGCGAACATGCAGGTATCATTTTGATTGGCATACTCTTCCAGTTTTCCGATGGTTGTGGCGCCGATTCCCCTGACGGGATAGTTGATCACCCTTTTGAACGACTCGTCGTCTTTTGGGTTAACCACCAGCCGGAAATAGGCAAGCAGGTCTTTGATCTCCTTTCTTTGGTAAAAGGAGAGACCCCCATAAATTTTGTAGGGGATGTTCCGTTTTCGAAGCACCTCTTCAAATACCCTTGATTGTGCATTGGTGCGGTACAGAATCGCGAAGTCTGAATAGTTGTCGTGCTCCGACATCCGTTTCTGAAAAATTTCATTGACAACCAAAAATCCCTCCTCCTGGTCGTTCAGGGCATTGAGTACCTTGATTTTGGCGCCGGCATCATTTTCACTGAAAACAGTCTTCTGAAGCTGGTTTTTGTTTTTGGAGATGATGCTGTTGGCGGCGTTAACGATGGTTTGGGTGGAACGGTAATTTTGTTCCAGTTTGTAAACCTTGAAATCGGGATAGTCGTTTTTGAAGTTGAGGATATTTTCGATCCGGGCCCCCCTGAAGGAGTAGATACTTTGTGCGGCATCGCCTACAAC
>JBBIUJ010000077.1:0-15489 GCA_037440345.1 Prolixibacter sp. | reverse complement strand
ATCGGTTCTGTGGAGATGCAAAGTACCTCTGTCATATCAGCGTTGACTTTATCCCGGTAGGGTTTTATCATATTTTCCACTTTCTGGCTAGGCGGAATGGTTACCAGCGAATCCAAATGGATGTTGGCTGCTGCAGACTTCTCGATTTTGTAGGTTGTACAAGCCGAGATTGCCAGCAAAAGCAGCATTAAAATGCCAAAGCGGTATAGTTTCATAGAATAGGATTATTTCAGGTGATAGAATGGATAAAAATAATAAAACATAGACAGCAACCATTAGGAAAAGTTTAAAGGGTTTGAAATGTTATAACCCTATAAACCTTTCAAACAATTTTAAAACCCTTCAAACAAAATCAATAAATTCCTATATTTGGTTTATGGATGAAAGTATTCGTATTGATAAGTGGCTTTGGTCGGTGAGGGTCTATGCAACCCGCAGTCTGGCTACCGAGGAGTGCAAGAAGGGAAGGGTTTCTATCGGCGGATTGGTGGTCAAGCCATCCAGGGTAGTAAAGGTCGGCGAGACCATCCTGGTAAGGAATAAGTCACCGGATTTTTCCTATAAGGTCATTGAACTACTTGGAAAGAGGGTAGGAGCCAAGTTGGTTCCTACTTACATGGCAGACCTTACTTCGGAGGAGGAGCTCAGGAAATTGGATGAAAACTATGGCGGTGCCCTTTTTACCCGCGACCGTGGCGCCGGAAGGCCGACCAAGAAGGATAGGAGGGATATTGGGAAGGTGACGGACTGGTGATCAGGCTCCTTTGTTGAACTTCGTCATGGTCAATTCAATCCCTATGGTGGCGAAGGACTTGATGATGTCGAAACATTTTTCCAGTTTGGAGTTGATCATCTCTTCCTCTTCAAGTGACCATTTACCAAGGACATGTTCTACCTGGCGGCCTCGCGGAAAATCATCGCCGATTCCAAAGCGTAGTCTGCTGTATTCTGAGGTGCAAAGAATCTGCTGAATACTTTTCAATCCGTTATGGCCTGCATCACCACCTTTTGAGCGAAGCCGGATTTTACCTACTGGGAGTGCCAGATCGTCTACCAAAATCAAAACATGCTCTATTGGAACCTTCTCCTTTTGCATCCAATAGTGAACAGATCTTCCACTTAGATTTACGAAGGTGTTGGGTTTGAGTAGGATAAGTGTCCTGGATGCATGTTTCATCTCAGCAACGAAACCGTAACGATTGTCGCTAAAAGAGATATTGGACGCCTTAGCCAAGGCATCCAATATCGTAAATCCTATGTTGTGACGGGTATTTTCGTACTCATTTCCGATATTCCCCAGGCCAACGATCAGGTATTTCATTGAACCATCAATTCAATTTATTTCTTTCCTGAAGCTGCAGGTGCATTCATAGCTGCACGTGCTGCACGGGTTACAACAACTGTTGCAACCGGAACTGATTTGTTGTTCATGATTTCAAATCCATCTACCTTGATGTCGCTAACGCGGATACTCTCTGAAATACCCAGATTGGTAACGTCGATCACAATCTCATCAGGTAAGTTTTTGAAAATGCCTTTAACTTTCAGCGTCCGAAGGTTGGCTTTCAAACGTCCCCCTTGCTGAATACCTTTTGCATAACCGTCCAAACGAACGGGAAGGTCAATTTTTACTGCTTTCTTGTCGCGGATTTGTAGAAAATCGATGTGTAAAAGTTTGTCAGTAACAGGGTGAAACTGTAACTCCTGCATGAATGCATTGTAAATAGTTCCGTCGATGTTGAGTTCTGCCTGATACACTTTTGGTGTGTAAACAATCTTACGGAAATCACTCTCGGGTGCATAGAAATGCACCGGTGCATCTCCTCCGTAAAGTACGCATGGTACTAAGTCCTGAGCTCTCAGGGTCCTGGTGTCTTTTTTTCCAAGGGCCTGACGCGCAGTACCTTTAATTTCAAATTTCTTCATTTCTAAATTTTTTAATAATAAAGTGTTTACTCAGACCTCCTTCCCAAGAAGAAAGGTGTCCGCATCACACCCTTAAAGGCATGCTGCTAAATCGGCCACAAAGATAGGAAATTACGAATTACAAATTACAAATTACGAATTAATTTGCTTTGGATGGCCAAAACTAAATCTCCCGCAATTTGTAATCTGTAATTTTTAATCTGTAATTAAATAAAAGATGAACTAATGGATTTGTTTTCGAAGACTTTCTGGATCACATCTGCAAAGAGCGGAGCGCAGGTCAGAACTGTGATCTTTTTGGAAGTGGTATGTAGTGGGATGGTATCCGTCAGGAGTACTTCATCGAGAGAAGAGGCCTCAAGCCTTTCGATGGCCGAACCAGAGAGAACGGCATGTGTGGCACAGGCGCGCACGGAGCGTGCACCTTTGGATTTCATCAAATCAGCCGCCTTGGCGATGGTTCCACCGGTATCGATGATGTCGTCGATGATGATCACATCCTTGTCTTCAACTTCCCCGATAAGGGTCATGGTATCAATTGAATTGGCTTTTGTACGGGTTTTGTGACAGATCACCATATCAGTACCCAGATGTTTGGCAAAGACATTGGCACGTTTGGTTCCGCCGGTATCCGGGGAGGCAATGACGATATCTTCGAGGCCCATCTGTTTGATATGCGGAATGAACATGGCAACTGCACTCAGGTGGTCGACCGGAACATTGAAAAAACCCTGAATTTGATCAGCATGAAGATCCATGGTGATCAACCTGTCGATGCCAGCAACTGATAGCATATCGGCAATCAGTTTGGCGCCGATGGAGACCCTGGGCCGATCTTTTCTGTCTTGCCTGGCGAATCCAAAATAGGGCATTACGGCAATGACCTTGTAGGCGGATGCCCTTTTGGCTGCATCAATCATCAACAAAAGCTCAAGAAGATTATCGGAAGGGGCAAATGTCGACTGAATGATAAATGTGTAGCATCCCCGAATGGTCTCCTCGTAACATGGTTCAAACTCTCCGTCAGCAAAACGTGGGCAGGAGGACTTACCAAGTGTCATCCCTGCATTAAGTGCAATGTTTTCGGAAAGATACCTTGATTCGTTTCCTGTAAAAAGCTTAATGTTTTGCTTCATATGCTATAATTTGGGAGGTGGGGTTCCATTGTTGTTGGCAAAAATAAAAAAAATCCGGAGGTGAAAAGTGTTATTTCAACACATTTTAAGTAGAAACTTATTACCAGATTGTTAATAAAATCAATGGACAATTGACAATGGATAATTGACATTGATCTATATTTCAGAATCAGTGGCACATACAAAATATATTTTGCATCAATGAATATTGGGCAATAAAACTGTTCTACCGAACTAATAAAGGTGTTAAATAGTGCTTAAAAGATTAAGAGACGGTATAAATTTTTTACACAGAGAATAATTTTCAAAGGATTCTATATAGCGAAAATCTTTTAAGGATGGATTGTGTGCTCAATAAAATCGAGTAATTCATCTCTGCCTGTTCCTTTTTCAGCCGAAGTGATAAAGATTTGAGGCAGCTCTTCCCAGCTTCTAAACATCTCTTCATGGTAAGCTTCAAGATTTTTTTCAACTTTTACTTTGCCCAATTTGTCCATTTTGGTAAAGACCATAACGAAAGGTATTTCATTCTCACCAAGCCAATTCATGAAATCGATGTCGTTTTGTTGCGGCTCCAGACGAATATCGAGAAGTACCATCACGCAAAAGAGATTTTCGCGTTCCAGAATATATTTTCGAATGAATTTGAGCCATTTTTCGCGGCTCGACCGCAATGCCTTGGCATACCCGTATCCCGGAAGGTCTACCAGGTACCAGTCGTTGTTTACAATGAAGTGGTTGATCAATCTGGTCTTTCCGGGTTCTGAGGAGGTCTTTGCCAGATCTTTTTTCCCCATCAGCATGTTGATGAGGGAAGACTTTCCAACATTGGATCTTCCAATAAATGCAAACTCAGGCCGATCGCTCACCGGACACATTCCAGGATCGGTGTTGCTCATGACAAATTCGGCGCTTTTGATCAGCATGATGGGGGGGATTAAAAATTGCAGATTACAAATTACAAATTACAAATTAACAATTATTTGAGCCAAATATTCAAGTCTATTGGCAATGCTTATTAATCTTTAATTTTTAATTTGTAATTTTTAATCAATATAAACTTCGAGCAGTTTTGCCTCGACTCCGCCAAACGGTTTTAGAAAAATGTTCTCGATGGAGGCCGGGACCAGTAAGGTTTCCCCTTTATAAACAGTGATCGATTCATTTTCCCACTGGATGGTATACGAACCTTCGAAGCAGAGATAGATCACAAAAGAGTCTGTTTTGCTGAAATCCCTCTCGATTTCTCTGTTCAGCTCCAGTAGATTGGTGGTAAAATAGACACATTTTGCCAATTCTACCGGTTCATTCAGTTTGGGTTGATAAGCAGCATAACTTATTTCGTGGTGCTTAAAATTGATTGCATCAAGGGCCAGTTCTGTATGCAGTTCACGCGGATTTCCCTTGTCATCAACCCTGTTAAAATCAAATATCCGGTGGGTGACATCTGATGTCTGCTGGATCTCCGCAACGACAATCCCTTTCCCGATACCATGGACCCGGCCTGCCGGGATGAAAAAGACATCGCCGGCTTTGACCGGATCGAACTGTAATAGATTTTCCAGCTTATTGTTTTGAAGGGCAATCAGGTAACTATCCCGGTCGATGCTCCGGTTGAAACCGGAGATCAGCTCCGATCCTTCGTCTGCCTGAACGACATACCACATCTCCGTCTTGCCAAAAGCGCCATGTCGCTCTTTCGACAGTTCATCATCGGGATGTACCTGGATGGATAGACGGTCGTTGGCATCGATGTATTTTATCAGGAGTGGAAATTCCGTTCCAAACTGATCATAAACTTTTTCACCGACCAGCTCTCCCATGTAGACTTCAATCAACTCCTCCAGACTGTTCCCTTTCAGAAATCCATCCGACACGACCGATATATCATCCTGAATCCCTGATATTTCCCAGGACTCACCGCAATGTGCAATGCTATAATTCTTATTGAGCAGCGCATGTAGTTTATTCCCGCCCCAAATACGCTCCTTGTAAATGGGCCTGAATTTCAGCGGATATAAGTTTTTCATTGGTTGATATATTATGTTTTATCATCAAGTTACTAAAGTGACTAGAGTACTTGCGGTTCCATCATCTTCTCTGTTACTCTGCTTCCCTTTTTCTTTACTTTTCCCTTTTCAATGGTCTTTTATTCCGTCCGATCCCAACGTCATCTCATTTTTTGACATTTTAACGCGGACGGCATCGTTTCAACATTCTTGTTCCTGGGGTTCCGCTTTGCTCCACCTCTGGCTACCAATATTTCGCCACTATGTGGCTTAATCCCGGAGTAGAGCTTATCCTTTTACTGTTTCCCCGTTTCTCCTTTTCACCTTCGGCTACGCTCAGGGATCGGCTTGGTCTGTCAAATATTTGTACACTTACAATACCCAATTTTCAACTTTCAACTCTCCACTTTCCACTGACTCGTCCCGGTCATCCCCGTCGTCCTAGTCTTTCCGTCTTTCCCCGTCAGTCCAAATAATCCACTACCGCCCTATCGACAGTATTGGCACGAACCAATCCTACTACCTTCTGGTGTTCCGGATGATCACGGTAGATGACGAAGTTTTCAAAAGAATCGAAACGGGTAACCAGGCTGATATCAAAAGAGGAGGCATTCAATTCAAAGTTATTGCCGACTTCAAGGTATTTGAGTTCGGAAATTTTCCCTTTCAGTCCGAGAAGTGCATTTTTGATTTGGTCGCGAATATCAGATTTGATCTGATCATTCTGAAAGTCTTTTAGTTTGAAGAGAACAATATGGTTAAACATGATGTGAGGTATTGAGTTCAGAGTGCAAAAATAACAGATATTCTGCATTATGCCCTATCTTCTGGAAGATCAAAAATTCTGGTTGGCCGAAATTTAACCTATATTTGTAATAAAGCTTAAAGAATTTGGTGTATGAGTATGCTGATCATAGGAATCGCCGGGGGAACAGGATCCGGCAAAACAACGGTAGTCAATAAAATTATAGAACGGTTGGCCGAAAAGGATGTGACCATCCTGTCGCAGGATGCCTACTACCGTGATAACAGTGATCTGCCTTTGGAGGAGCGTCAAAAGATGAATTTTGACCATCCGGATGCCCTGGAGTTCGAACTTTTGGCCGAGAATATTCGCAAACTGAAACGTGGAGAAGCAGTAGAACAACCCATCTATTCCTATCTAACATGCACAAGGGCTGCCGAAACGACAACAATTATTCCACGTAAGGCAATCATTGTAGAGGGAATTCTAGTTCTTTGGCCCAAAGAGCTTCGTAAATTAATGGATATCAAAATTTTTGTAGACTGCGAGGCCGATGTACGATTATCCCGTGTCATTCATCGTGATATGATAGAAAGGGGAAGGGATGTTCATACGGTGTTACAGAGATATGAAGATACTGTGCGCCCGAGTCACCTGCAGTTTATCGAGCCTACCAAACGATACGCTGATATCATTGTACCGGAAGGAGGCAACAACAAGGTGGCCATCAATATCATAACTCAATACATTGAGAAGCATCTTAATGATCACCCATAATAATTACAAATTAAAAATTACAGATTAAAATTTGAGGGAATTCCCTTAATCTTTAATCTGTAATTTTAATCTTAAATTTTTTTTCGTCATGCTTGATAAAGTTCAACCGGAACACATTTTGTATCTGGATATTGAGACTGTTCCCCAGGTAGAGAAGCTGGAAGATTTTCCTGAAAAGCTTCAAAAACTTTGGATTCGTAAGTCTGAGGCATTGGCCAAAGAGGGAGAGTCGGCTGAAAAGCTTTTTGAACGGGCTGGAATTTATGCTGAATTTGGAAAGATTGTCTGCATCTCGTGCGGCACAATTTACCGAAGGGGAAACAAAAGGGTCTATCGGGTCAAATCATTTTATGGACAAGACGAGTCAATTCTACTTACAGATTTTTTGGCGATGCTCGAAAAATTTATGGCGAATCCCGTCCATCGTTTGTGCGCCCACAACGGACAGGAGTTCGATTTTCCTTATATCGCCAGAAGGGTGCTGATCAATGGATTGAAATTGCCTTCCATTCTTGATATAGCCGGGGCAAAACCATGGGAGGTGAGGGACTACCTGATGGATACCATGCAACTGTGGAAGTTTGGGGATTTCAAGCACTATACCTCCCTTGATCTCCTTTGTACCATCTTTCATGTGCCGACACCCAAGGATGACATCGATGGTAGTCAAGTAGCTGCTGTCTATTACAAAGATGGCGATCTGGAACGAATTGCCCGGTATTGTGAAAAGGATACTCTGGCTGTTGCACAAATAATCCTCCGGTTGAAGGGCGAACCGTTGATTGACCCGGATAATTTTGAGATTGTGCAGTAGATGAGTTTTGCTATTTTTGCTGTGGGAAAGAAATTTCACGCAAAGGAGGCAAAGAAAATCGCAGAAAACGCAAAGTGATATTAAGAGATACCATTATTCGTTGAGTTTTTTGTGAAACCAGTGCGATCTTTGCGCGCGTCTTTTTTTAAAGCACAGGATTTAGTCTGTTTCTTTAAACGTTTTAATTATCAATAAAATACATAATTGTCAACTGTCAATTGACAATTGTCAATTTAACTTTTTTGTCATGCCAACAGTAGTAAGCGGAATAAGGTCGACAGGGAACCTACACCTTGGTAATTACTTTGGAGCTGTAAAGAATTTTATCGAAATGCAGCACCATTACGATACCTACTTTTTTATTGCCGATCTTCATTCTTTGACCACACATCCTGTTCCTCATCACCTTTTCGGAAATGTGAAACAGGTACTGGCCGAGTATCTGGCTTGCGGTATTGATCCGGAGAAAGCTACCGTATTTATTCAGAGCGATGTGCCCGAGGTTTCTGAGCTTTATCTGCTGATGAACATGAATGCTTATTTAGGGGAACTTGAGCGGACCACCTCATTCAAGGACAAGGCGCGGCAACAACCCGACAATGTTAATGCTGGCTTACTGACCTATCCCGTTTTGATGGCTGCGGATATCATCATCCACAAAGCTCATTTGGTACCGGTGGGGAAGGACCAGGAGCAAAACCTTGAGATGGCGCGCACCTTTGCCCGTCGGTTCAACAGGATGTACAATGTTGACGTCTTCCCGATTCCGCGCCCTTACGTTTTTGAGGGTCAGGATATGGTGAAGATTCCGGGATTGGATGGTTCGGGAAAGATGGGCAAATCGGAGGGAAATGCCGTTTCTCTTGCCGATTCGCCCCAGGAAATCCGAAAAAAGGTGATGAAGGCGGTTACCGATAGTGGTCCGACAGAGCCCAACCAGCAAAAGCCCGAGGTTATTCAGAATCTTTTCACCTTGCTGGATGTTGTCTCTAAACCTGATGTAGTGGCACATTTCGATCTTCAATACAACAATTGTTCGATCCGCTATGGCGATCTGAAGAAGCAACTGGCCGAAGATATCATCAATTTCACCGCACCTATCCGCGAGAAGATTGAAATGCTGTTGGCAGATGATCAATATCTCTCCAGGGTTGCCAAGCTTGGCGCCGAAAAAGCCAGGGCTTCGGCTTCTAAAACTCTGTTGGAGGTGAGAGAGGTGATTGGGGTGAAGAAGTTCTATTGATTTTTGCAAGTTTGTGGTTCTTTCATTGCTGTCTGCTTTATCTGACGGACAAAAGTGTTTGTAGGTGATGGCTTTAGCCAAAATTTGCATCAAACAATTTATTCATCATGGATAAGCTTAAATCCATATTTTGAAATAAATTCGGCAACTTCCTCGGGGAAAGACCTAAACCGGTGATGTTCTTCTTGATTTTTAATGTATTTCACTACAATGCCTACAAGTGATTCGCTTACCGAAACCGCAAAATAATCATCTTGCCAAGAAAATTTATAAGAAAGCATGTGATTTTTATTAATCCAAAATGATGATTCCCCTTTAATTAACTGAACAACCTGCGCAATTGTTTGATCTTTTCCTAATGAGATTAAACAATGAATATGATCGGCGGAACCGCCTATGACTTGTAGAAAAATCTCTTTCTTTATACAGTTTGATATTATGTGCTTATGGATTGCATGGCCTAATTCTTTTGGGAGAAGGTATTTCCTGTTTTTTGTTGCAAAAACTAAATGAACCCAAATCTTGACATATGACATAGCTTATAAATTTTGTTTTGGCTAAAGCCGGATTTCATTCTGATCTTGTAGTCCGTCAGCTAAAGCAGACGGCAATGAAAATGAAATTCTTTTATCAGAATTAGGTGCTTTCCCTACAATTTACGGATTTTCAGGAAGAAAAACGATTTTTCCCGATACAAAATGATACTACCAGTGCGTAGACCTCATCCGAATGAGAGCATTGTGGCTCTTTCATTGCCGTCTGCTTTAGCTGACGGCCAGGGAATGATAATTGATTGAGGGCTTTAGCCAAAATAATGATTGATAATGATCAAATCTTTACTTTCTTATTGCCTCCTTTTTCCTATTTTTGCCATCTTGATACAAATTAGGGAGTGAAGAACTTCCAAATATTAATATACATTCAAATAATGAGAGAAATCCCGGTCAAATACGACCCAACCATCATCGAAGACAAATGGTACAGCTACTGGATGGAGCAAAATTTTTTCCATTCAGAGCCGGATGAGCGTGAGCCTTATACCATCGTTATCCCGCCGCCCAATGTGACGGGAGTATTGCACATGGGACACATGCTCAACAATACCATTCAGGATGTGCTGGTCCGCCGGGCACGCATGCTTGGCAAGAATGGATGTTGGGTACCGGGAACCGACCATGCTTCCATTGCCACTGAGGCTAAAGTGGTTGATAAACTTCTGAAAGAGGGCATCAAAAAAGATGATCTTACCCGCGATCAGTTTCTGGAGCATGCCTGGGAGTGGACACACAAGCATGGTGGGATTATCCTGGAACAATTGAAAAAGCTGGGCGCATCCTGCGATTGGCAACGGACGGCCTTCACCATGGATGAGGTTCGTTCTGCCTCCGTGATACGCACCTTTGTGGATCTTTACAACAAAGGATATGTTTACCGGGGTGTTCGCATGGTGAACTGGGATCCCGCTGCCAAAACTGCCGTTTCGGACGAAGAGGTCATTTACCGTGAAGAGCAATCCAAACTATATTATGTACGTTATCTCGTCGAGGGAACCACCGATCAATATATAACTGTAGCAACCACCCGCCCCGAAACAATTCTTGGGGATACGGCTGTTTGTGTTAATCCGGCTGATGAACGATTCACTCACCTTGTAGGAAAGAGGGTTTTTGTTCCGTTGGTCAACCGAAGCATACCTGTTATTCAGGACGAATATGTTGAGATGGATTTTGGTACCGGATGTCTGAAAATCACTCCTGCCCACGATACCAACGACTATGAGATTGGCATCCGTCACAACCTGGAGGTGATCGATACCTTCAACGATGATGGTACGCTGAGCGAAAAGGCGCAATTGCTGGTAGGGGTCGATCGTTTCGAAGCCCGCAAACAGATAGTGCCAATGCTCGAAGCGGCCGGAAATCTGGTAAAGATTGAAGATTACAACAACAAGGTTGGCTATTCGGAGCGGACACACGTTCCGATTGAACCGAAACTTTCTGCGCAATGGTTCCTGAAGATGGGAGAACTGGCCAAACCTGCACTGGAGGCTGTTGAAACCGATGCAATCAGGTTTTATCCATCCAAATTTAAGAACCTCTATCGCCACTGGATGGAGAACATCAAGGATTGGTGTATCTCCCGTCAGCTTTGGTGGGGACACCGCATTCCGGTCTATTACCTGCCCGACGGCTCATTCGTGGTAGCCGAAACTGAAGCGAAGGCTTTGGAGCTGGCTAAAGCTAAAACGGGGAATCCTGCGTTGACATTGAATGCACTTCGTCAGGATGAAGATGTGCTCGATACTTGGGCCTCCTCCTGGCTTTGGCCGATTTCGGTCTTTGAGAAAGAAGATCCAACGGACACCTGCGATCTGGATTATTACTATCCTACCAATGATCTGGTAACCGCTCCCGAAATTATTTTCTTTTGGGTAGCCAGAATGGTGATTGCAGGTTATGAATACAAAGGAACCCTTCCCTTTAAAAATGTATATTTTACAGGTATTGTCCGCGATAAGCTACGCAGGAAGATGTCCAAATCCCTGGGCAATTCGCCCGATCCACTCGATTTGATTGCCAAATATGGCGCGGATGGTGTGCGGGTTGGCATGCTGCTCTGTTCTCCTGCCGGGAATGATATTCTTTTTGATGAGTCGCTGACCGACCAGGGTAGAGGTTTCCTGACCAAGGTTTGGAACTCTTTTAGATTGATCAACGGCTGGGAAATAGATGCCAACATTCCCCAGCCTGAACATTCCCGGTTAGGGATTGAATGGTTCAGGGCCAAGCTGAATGAAGCGATTTTAACCATGGATGATCATTTTGATAAATACAGGTTGAATGATGCGCTATTGACCATCCATGCCACTATTCGTGACGAATTTTCGGGATGGTTGCTGGAGATTATCAAACCAGCCTATCAGCAACCGATTGATTCAAAAACTTATACGCAGATAATTGAATTACTGGAGGAGCTACTCAGGCTACTGCATCCTTTCATGCCTTTTATCAGTGAAGAGATATGGCAACTAATCGGCGATCGCAAAGCAGGCGAATCAATCATGATGGCCTCTTGGCCAAAAGCTTCAGCAAAAAATGGAGAGTTAACCGAAAAATTTGAATTGGCCAAGGAGGTTATTTCCGGAATAAGAACCATCCGCAAGGAAAAGAATATTCCAACCAGGGAGGAGATTGAACTCTTTGTGGTACCGGGCGAAAAAGAATATGTTCCGGAATACAAGGATGTCGTATCCAAATTGGGCAATGTTTCCAAGTTCGAAATTCGTACTGAGGAGGTTGCAGGCGCTGCCATGTTTATGGTCAAAGCTACTGCCTATTGCGTTCCGTTTGTCGGAAATGTTGATATGGCTGAGGAATGTGCCAAAATCAGGGAGGAACTTGCCTATAACAAAGGCTTTTTAGAAGCTGTTTTAAGAAAACTCGGTAATGAAAAGTTTGTTGCCAGCGCTCCTGCCAAAGTCGTTGAAATTGAAAGGAAGAAACAGGAGGATGCTGAAGAAAAAATCAGGATATTGGAGGAGAGACTTTTGTTACTTCAATAAAAGAAATAACTTTGAAGAATATGTAAGTTGATCATTTTAGACAACTTAAGAAAACATGTGATTATATTAATCAGCGGAATGTCCCCCTACGATATTCCGATGCCTATTGAGTTAATAGATTCAAATAGATATTTATATCATAGAGAATCATTGTGTCGTCGCTGTGTGGAAGTATGACCAAAGTATTCCACATAGCCAGTTCTATATCTAAACTTTATTCCATGAATAAGGAATCCGATTATTCTAAAATTATTGCATTATTTGGCTGGGCCATTTCATTTTTAGGGCTATTGGCACTTTGTGGTTGGGTATTGGAATTCCAAGTTCTTTCAAGTTTTAGTAGTGCCTATATACCCATGGCGCCTTCCACGGCCATTACAACACTGTTTCTAGGGTTTATTTTGATTTTCGGCGCTTATAAGCCTGAACGTGTGCGTTACAAATGGTACACGATTGTTGCGTTATGTTTTTTTTCGCTCTATGGATTCATCATTTTCTTGGACTCTTTTGGGATCTCCTATCGTTTTCTTGAGGACTCTTTGTTTCCAGTTACTTTTAGAGAAAGCAGTTTTCCTGTCAAACATATGTCGCCATATACTGGCTTACTGTTTTTCTGCAGCGGTATAACCTTTGTCATCAATATTCTTTTTGCCGGCCGAAAAAATCTGCCGAACATTATTAGTTCAATGGGTTTGATTGTGGCATTTGCTGGTTTTGTAGCTGTGCTGGGTTATTCATTTGGAACGCCATTTCTCTATGGGGGAAATGTTATTCCTGTGGCCATGCCGACTTCTATTGTTTTCCTTATGCTGGGGCTTTCACTCATCGGCATAGCTGGCCCAAAGGGAATCTACCTGAGGCAGTTCGTTGGAAATTCTACAAGCGCCAGAGTGCTTCGTACCATTCTGCCTGTGGTACTGTCTGCAATCATACTTGAAGATTTGTTGGACGATGCCCTTGCAAATAATTTGCATTTAAATCCAGCGCTTCTGTTGGCATTATTGACCATTGTTTTCAGTATTCTTACAACTGTGGTAGTGGTGCGTTTGACTAAAAATATCTTTAAAAGAGCCGAAAAGACGGAGCACGAAATAGAACTTCAGAAATTAAGGTTTGAACAACTCTTTGAAAATAGTCCAATTGGGATGGTGATGCTTGATAAGGAGGAAAAGGTTAGGACCATAAATAAATCCTTTGAAACCATTTTTCAATTTTCGCTCGACGAAATCAGGGGGAAGAGCATCAACGAAACCATTGTACCACATGAAAAGCTTCAAGAATCCCTGGAGTTAAAGTTAAAATCTGCTACAGGAAAGAAGACGGATTTAGAAACAGTAAGGAAACGTAAAGATGGAACTCTGGTTCCAGTACATGCTTTTGGTGTTCCCGTCAGTATTGAAGACGAGCTGATGGGGATGTATGGCATGTACCTCGACATTTCAGAACGCAAACAAAGAGAGTTGGAGAGCCAAATTCTTTCTGAGATTGGACACAGTGTTTCTACAACGTCAAATCTGACTGAATTAATGAATCTGATTCACGAAGCACTTCGGAAAGTGATCTATGCAGAGAATTGTTTTTTTGCCCTCTATGATGAAAACACAGGACTTTATAGTTTTCCTTATTATGTAGATCAGTTCGATTCCACTCCTGCACCTGAACCGATGCCCAAAAGTTGCACCTCTTATGTTTTCCGTACCGGGAAATCATTAATCGTCACTCCAAAGGTTTTTCAACAACTTAAGGAACAAAATGAAGTCGAGCTTCAAGGTACACTTGCGCACTCCTGGATAGGAGTGACATTAAAAACTGCATCGACGGTAATTGGTGTTTTGGTACTTCAGCATTATCAGAAAGAGAATGTATACGATGACAATGATCTTCGGTTCCTTGACTCCATTGCGAGCCAAATTGCCAATGTAATTGAAAGGAAACAGGCGGAAGAGGAACTTCATAAATCGCAACAACTGATCGAGGGAATAATAAATGCAATTTCGGTGAGGGTATTCTGGAAAGACAAAAACAGCATCTACCTGGGATGTAACGCGGTATTTGCCCGCGATGCAGGATTTTCCGATCCGAAAGAACTCATCGGTAAAGATGATTTTCAAATGGGATGGCGCGACCAGGCAGAATTGTATCGTGACGGGGATCGCCAGGTCATGGAGAGTGGCGAAAATATTTTACTCAACGAAGAACCACAAACGACCCCCGAAGGAAACACAATCATACTTCTCACAAACAAGATACCTTTGCGAAATTCTTTGGGAGAGATTTACGGTATACTTGGAACCTCTATGAATATCACCGATCGTATAGCGGCTGTGCAGGAAATCAAGCATAAAAACGAGGAACTTCAGAAACTCAATGCCGAAAAAGACAAATTCTTCTCCATCATTGCACACGACCTGAAAACTCCCTTTAACTCAATCATTGGCTTTAGCGAGATTCTTGTTAGACAGGTAGAGGAAAGAAATTTTGAGGGAATAGAAGATTATAGCAATATCATCCTTCATTCATCTCAGAGGGCCATGAATTTGTTGATGAATCTAATGGAATGGTCGCGTTCTCAGACAGGAAGAATGGAGTTTAGCCCGCAATATCTCGATATTGATGTACTTATCAATGATGCCACCGAACTGTTAAGAGATGTGGCTCATCAAAAAATGATTACTATTCTGAGGAAATTGCCGAAAAATGTCAAGATATATGCAGATAAGGCGATGATCGACACCCTATTGAGGAACCTTATTTCGAATGCCATTAAATTTACCAATCCGGGAGGGGCAATTGTTGTTTCAGCCGAACAAAAGCAGGATGAGCTGATGGTAACCGTCAGTGATACCGGGATCGGGATAAATGCAGATGCAATGGGTAAATTGTTCAGAATTGAAGAAAGCTACTCAACGAAAGGCACCCAGAATGAGCAAGGAACCGGATTAGGACTGATCCTCTGTAAAGAATTTATCGAAAAGCATGGAGGTAAAATCTGGGCGGAGAGTGCAGTTGGCAAAGGGAGCAAGTTCTGTTTTACAATTCCAAAAGTTTGACCCAAAGCAATAACCTCCTTGCGGGGATCGTCATTTTGTATAATTGACTGTAGGGTTCTGGCATGTACTAAAACAAAAGTTAATTGGGGGATTGTTGAACAAGATAAGGTTCAACAATCCCCCAATTTCATAGCTACCCGGAACTTATAATTTGTAATCGGTATTTTTAATTTTTAATTCACTTTCAGTGCAACACCTCTTCAACCTGGCAATAGGGTAATCCCCAG
>JBBIUJ010000076.1:0-15548 GCA_037440345.1 Prolixibacter sp. | reverse complement strand
CAACGGCCTTGATATTTTTACCTCGGCTGGTGGTCTGATTTCCCAAAAGAGTATCATTTTTAGCTATCTCAAAGGATTTGAAGGATTTTGAAAACTGCGCAACAAAATAGACATATTGATCCCATGCCCAGCCATGTGAGCGCCTCAGCCCCTCGATTTCATGGTCGTTCACTTTTGTTATGATCAGATCCTCAGCGCCATTGGGATGCGCAAGATCGATGATGACCCTTGAACTGTCGCTCTGTGGAAAGGTATATCTGTGAAATCCAACCCGAGCGCTGGCAGTCAGTTCTGCCTTCACTCGATAATCTTTCAGCAGTACCGAATAGTACCCTGGAACCGCCTTCTCATCTTTGTGGTCATACGAGGATTGGTAACCTGTGCCTTTCATACCTTCTTTGCCTGATTGTAACCGGATCTTTCCAACAGTTGGCATAAATAGAACATCGCGGTATTCAGGTTCGCCAACACCGCTGAGGTGGGTGTGAGAAAAGCCCAGTATCATCGGATCTGGATAGTAGTATCCTCCACAAGAAAGTCCTCCCTCTTTCCGGGTATCCGGACTGAGTTGGACGCTCCCGAAAGGATAACAGGCTCCTGGAAAGGTCTGGCCATCCCGATAGGTCCCTATAAAAAGATTGACAGATTTGGAGTAATCGGTTGTGCGGGACTCAGCAGACATCTGGAGTCCCAATGAGAAGGGGAGAAGGAAAAGAATTGTTCGTTGTAGTAGTAATTTGTTCATTGTTGAATAATAGTTGATGTCGATTGTTGATTTTTGAAGGAGTAAGATTCGATAATTTGATTCTGTAATCTACTGGCGCAGACTCGGCTTTTAACAAATGTAGCGTAGTTGTTGCCCAAATTCCCAGACAGCAAGTGATTTTTTTTTAGAACCGATAACTATGCTTTTATGAAGATCTTCCTGTCATACATGAATTTTAGCAGCAAAAGGGAGAGGCCCAGTGAAACAATATTAGCCAAAAGATAGGCCCATTGCTCTCCTGCCAATATAGCCAGGTCGCCGCCAACCAGTTTTTTTGAGATACTGCCGAAGTCGATTAGGTTTCTTGCCATGTAGATGGTAATGGGATTAACGCCGATCCATACGAAGATGGGCGTCCATTTATTATTGCCCTTCACATCGATCAGGTAGTAAAAGATTCCCATCAGCATTAGGCTATACCCACCTGCCACCAAAACATAAGTTGAAGTCCATACTTTTTTGATAATGGGAAACTCAATTCCCCATAAATAGCCAATTATCACCATGGCCAATCCACCACCAATCAGGTAGATGAGTCTTTTTTTATCGTCCAGATTCTTGCTTTGCAACACATGAGCAGCAAAAACACCGAGCATACAAGAGACCGTTGCAGGAAAGGTTCCGAGTATCCCAACAATGTCCCATAAACCTCCAGGACCATTTTTCTTCCCGGGAAGGAAGAGCGAGTCAATGTATTGAGCCCAATTGGATTGTTGGGTTAAGGCTACAACTCCGGTATCCGGTATAGGAATAAAACTGAATAGAATCCAATATCCTATAAGAATTACAGCAGAGATGATAACCATTCCACGAAGTTCAAAATGGATGAAGAGTATTCCGGTGAAAAGATAGGTGAGGGCCAGTCGCTGAAGCACACCCAGGATACGTATCTCCGGCCAGACGTTAGACAATCCGCCATAATAGATGATCCCCAGTAAGAACAGTACCACAAATCTTTTGATCAGCCTTTTGTAAGCTGCAGCCTTACCGTCTCTGTGCAATATTTTCTTTAATGAAAAGAGAACCGACATTCCCATGACAAATTCAAAAAGAGGAAAGATCAGGTCATAAAAAGTGAAACCAATCCATTCGGCGTGATCCAATTGTGGAAGGAGAAGATTCTGAACCCCGGTTCCAAATAATTTTACGATGGCCAGTGCAAGTCCGGTACCTCCAATAAGCCAGAACATATCGAAACCGCGTAGCACATCGACAGATAAGATTCGTTTGTCTGCTGGTTTAGTTGTTTCCATGATTCGTTAATAATTGTAGTGGAATACAAATATAAGAAAAAGTGGAAGATAGGAAGAGAAATGGCTTTTTGGCTAACTGAAGACACTTAGCGAGCATTGGCTTTTGCCTTTGCTCGTGCTAAGTACTTCTCGAAATTGGAATACAGCAATCTACTAAAGTTGGGTGGTCTGGTAAAGCAGAAAGTATCCTGATGGAAACCTCAAATCCAACAGGATTACAGTTGCAATAGTATAAATAATCCTAAAGTGGAAATTTATATTTGAGTAAGTGGAGTGGTCGTATACAGGAATGGGATATTTTGCTTATTGAACGGTTCTCAATCAGGAGCGAATCTCTGATTTTCCATAAAGCAACGGGACGATGATCTCTACAATTGTACCGGGATTTGGTATGCCTGGAGATCTTTCCCTATAGTTAACGCTTGTCTCAATGCCATACTTTTGACTAAGAAGAACCAATCTCTTTCTGGTAATAGTCATTCCTAATTTCAAGTGTTTATCACTTTGTGAAACATATTTTTCTGCATTTTGGATACCAATGCCAGAATCCTCAATGGTAATTTGAAGTGATTTTTCATCTTTTAATCTGAAGGTGATACCAATGATACCTTTCCCTTCTATGTTTGCAATTCCATGCCAGATTGAGTTTTCGACAAAAGGCTGAATAATCATGGAAGGAATTAAAACATCTTCCGATTCGACGGCTTCATCAATCTCAATAAAATAGGTGAATTTATTCTCCATTCGCAATATTTCAAGATCCAGATAGTTTTTTAAACGATCTACCTCCTCTTCGAGATTGACTGTTGAAGTATCAATGGCATTTAGGTTTTGTCTGATCAATCTTGCAAACTGAGATAAGTAAACGCCCGCTTCATTTGGTTTGTTGTGAAGAAGATAGTTTTGAATAGAGCCCAGCGAATTAAAAATGAAATGAGGATTCATCATGGCTTGAAGGGACTTTTGCTCAAGTAAGATCATCTGGTGTTCCATTTGGCGTCGGCCGAGTTCAATGTTCTTTCTTCTTAAAACTATAAGAAAGGCTATTCCAGTGAGAAAAAGAATGACAATAAAATAAAACAAAGGATGTTGCCATAAGGTTGCCCTAACCTCTATACCAAATTTTATTGGCTCACTCCAGGCAGAGGCTGGTTTCCTGGCACGTAGCATAAAAGAGTAATTTCCTCTGGGAAGATTTTGCAGAACGACATTATTGCCTTTCACAAAAGCCCAGTCAGTATCGGCGCCCTCTAATTTATAGGAATAGATATTTGGACTAACAGAATAATTAATACAGCCAAATGAAATATTGACCCGTTGACCGCTAACGGACGAAATTTCCCCTTGTGTTACCCGCTTCTCCTGTTCGTTTACCTGAATAGATTGGAAATAGGGTATTGGTGAGTAAACGCTGCTATTGTTCAGATCGGAATAGTGTAATGAAGTCAGACCGTCATCACTTGCGATGTATAATTTATCGTTGTTGAATAAAATTCCATGTATGGAATTAAAATTTATATCGATCAGGTTCAGTAGAAGAGGCTTCTTTTGGAGGATATTTAAAGGTTTTTTACAGACATATATATTTCTGGAAGTGGCAATAAATAAGGTAGAATCCTGATAGGTAAGATGTTTGATTTGCATGTCTATTGGCTGGTCAAAAACAGCGGATAGATTGTTAAATTGTTTGTTGGAATATATAAATAGACTGTCGCCTTCGATGTTAAATAGTTCTGTCTTATTGTCTAAATTCAGGTGATCCGAGATTACTTTATTGTTGAAGCAAGAGAGTTCTGCAGACTCTTTTTTAGCTGAGAATTGAAAGACGTAGTTTTTTTTGGCATTGATAATTAATTCATTGTTGGTGTTGAGAAAGATATTGTTAATTCGTTCCCCAATTCTTAAATACCTCATTTTTCTAAAAAACTGAATTGTGGAAATTTGAAAGACATAATTTTGATTGTGAAGATTGATTGAGTCATTTTTTTTGTCATAGGTAAAATTCTGTAAAACAATCGGAGACTGACTTACTTTCCCTGCAATGATATTATTTCCCGACCGATCGAAATGGATACCTTCCAGTGCAAATGGCCTTTTTTTGGTCTCACCTATCATTAAAGTGCGATCATTTACTTGCAATAACTGGTTGAATGATTTTTCGGTTTTCTGAAAATCCAATTTAGATAAAGCATTGTTTTTCAAAAGGTAAATCAATTTTCCATTCGTACACCAAATGGAGGTGCTGTCGTGTTGACAAAGTGCGAAAATTCCTGAATTCCCGAAAATGTCGCGTGGGAAATGCTCATGACTGTCGAAAAAAGGACTGATTTTGTAAACGCCCTCCTTCAATGAGCTGATCCATATATTTTTTTCATGATCCTGAATGATCGATTTTGCATCATTGATTTCGAAATGGTAAACAATTTTACCATTCTTGAAGCAATATACCCCTTTGTCGTAAGTAGATATCCATAAAATGCCATTCTCATCTTCAAGAATGGATGAGATAAATTGTGATCCGGTACTGTCAATAGGCGCTATTTTGTCAAAAGTAATTTCGTCGTTAAATTTCTTTACTTCAAATTTTGACATATTTTTTTCCCGGACCAGAATGTATTTGTCTTTTGGTGAGGATATAATTACCTCTTTGAATCTGAATGAATTGTTTAATTCAACTGGTTTTATAGAAAGTTGTTTGGTTGTGTAACATCCAGCCGGTGTCCAAAAAATAAATTCTCCATTTGCATTTTTTTTCATATAGAGAATGGACATAGCTTCCAGAGTATGTGGTTTTATATTGTTTTTAAATGGTGCTGTCGGCAATTTGTACCTGGTAATATGATTTTGGGAATCCAGCGTATGAATCAACCGTTGTAAATTACCATAGAAGTATAGGGTATGATTCTCATCTTCATATAGTTGATGAAAGTAATCCGTGCCTTTCAATGAGTCCAGGAGTGGTGTGTTTTTTCCGTTGTGTATGAAATTGTCGGCATAGAAATTGAGGGAAGCATTGACGTGGAAAAACCAAATTCTGCCGAAAGAGTCTTCATGAATATCAATAACATCGTTGCTGCTCAGCCCGTCTTGTTTTCGGAAATAGGTAAATTTAGATCCGTCATACCTGGCTACGCCGGCATCGGTTGCAAACCATATAAATTTTTTACTATCCTGAAAAATCTTGTATACCCCATTTGAAGGGAGTCCCTCTGAGGTGGTAAGGTGTTGCACAAGAGGACTTTGAGCCGTTGCGTAGGTAAGGCCAAAAAGAAGAAAAAACAGGAATGACAGTAATTTTACTTTCAAGTTAGTCCAATGATTTGGTGAAATGTTTGATGGCATCCCTAAAGTCAATTAATCTTCTGCGGGAAATACTCAGCGTTGAACCCTCATTTAAAGTAACAAAATTGCCTTGATAGCTGGAATAAGCTTTTAGATAATTTAGGTTAATAATGATTGATTTATGGATGCGGAAGAATTCAGGCTGGTCAAGGATCTTTTCAAAGTCACCCATGGTCCTGGTGGCGACAATTTTCTTTAATCCGGACAAATGTATAATGGTATAGTTGCTGTCGGCTTCGAGATAGATGATGTCTGAAGTATTGACAACCTGAAATCCAAATTGCTCAGAGACAGTTATCCTGGTAAGATTCTTGGATTCGTGGCTGATATTTTCGTTCAGGTTCTTGAGAGAGTCCTGATAAGTCTGTCTTTCATAATCCCGGCTTTGGAGCATTTCATAGTGTCGTACAGCTTTTGAAACGGCTTCAACAAGATCGGTGGGTGTAATAGGTTTTAGCAGATAATCGATGGCGTTGGCTTTGAGTGCGCGCAACGCATAATCTTGGAATGCTGTAACAAAAATAATGCAGTAATTCTCTTTGGGAATGGTATTAAGGAAGGTAAACCCATCTTCCTTTGGCATAGAGATATCCAAAAAAATAAAATCGACGGCATGAGTCTTAAGAAGTTCGCGTGCTTCAGCAGCTGAGGAGGCCAAAGCAACAACATCCACCTCTTTGCAATGCTGAAAAAGTAGTAATTCCAGTACTTCGCGAACATGTCTTTCATCATCGACAATGATGGCCCTATATTTTTTCATAAAGTCAAATATACCTTATAATTGCAAGAAAATATAGGGGAATGATTAAAAAGTCTGATCTTTTTCGTGTGTGGTCTATTGTCGTGATAGAACGGTAAATAATGTCTTTTCGATTTGGTTATAGATCTTTACATTGGCTGTATTGAGGGTACAATAACTAATCAATATTACGAAAGATATTCCGATCCAATTATTTACGGTACTCCAGCACCGCAGTAACCGGAAAATGATCTGACAATTCGACGGAATCGGATTGGTAATGAACTGCCTTAAATCTTTGACTGTGAAGAATATAATCGATTCTCAACAAGGGTAGGAATGCGGTATACGTGTTGGAAATACCAAAGCCGGCTTCCTCGAACGAGTCTTTCAATTGTTTGTCCAATATATGATAGGTATAGGAGAGCGGTGTGTCATTAAAATCACCGGAGACGATCACCGGATATGGGCACTTTCCAATGTGGGCCGCAACAGTTCGTGCTTGCCGCGCTCGAAAAGTAAAGGCCAGGATCATCTTTTTGCTTATTAGACGGGCCTCTTTCAACTGTCGCTCATTGGTTCCGCTTTTTTCCGGGTCCGTTAGGGAGTAATCTTCAGGAGTGATCTTGTAGGATTGAAAATGGCAGTTGTAAACCCTGATTGTATCCCTGGAACGGACCACAATATCAGAAAAAAGTACCATGTTGGCGCTGTGTTCAAAACGGATTTCACCCAGTCTGACAATTGGAAATTTCGACAGGGTCATTGGCCCTCCATAGGTGTTCGAATGAGCAAGATGATAGTATTTTATTCCGGGAAGCGCATCCCTGATCCCATCCGGAGATAGTTTTCCTGTTTTCAAAAATCGGGTCTCCTGAAGACAAATGATATCGGCATTGACGCCTCGCAGATAGTCGACCAGTTTGGGATGATCACTCTGTTGCCTGCCTAGATCCTTTGCGAAATAGTGGACATTGTAGCTTAGAATTTTTAATCCACTGTATCCCGATCCAAAAGATGGAATGGGCTGAATGAAGTTGAACAAATGTTGGTAACCTATCAGGATAACAAAAAGTGAAAGGAGTAGTTTCCTGGACTTTAACAATGCATAGAAACTTGCGAAAAGAAGATTGATCAAAAGCAAGTAAGGGAAGAGGAACCCGAAAAACGCAGCGGGCCAAAATGTATCCGGAGGGACCAGAACGGAGGCATATACCAACAAGAGCAATCCGCCAAAAATAAGGTTCGTCACGAACCCGAATTTCGAAAACAGATTTTTGATCTTGCTTTTCTTCATTTTTTGCCGCTCATTCTGAATAGCATCTCCTTTTCTTCGACTGACAGGGCATCATACCCGGAAGTACTGATCTTATCAAGTATCCGGTTGACCTCCTCCTGTTGCTGTTTTTTACTTCTGTTGTATCCGTATTCCCGGTAGGATCCTGAATTGTATTCGACCGTCAATTTCTTTTTGCGTTTCGACCAGCTAAAAAGTTTATCAAAAAAACGTTCAGACCTTGTGGAAAGGTCGATTCCTGATTTTAGGAGGGTCATGTAAAAAAATCCCCAGCAGGCGCCTCCCAGATGAGCGAAATTTCCGCCTGCATTGTCTCCGGTAAGGTTTACAACATAATAAACAATCGAGACAAGGGCAATCCATTTTATTTTAACCGGACCTAATAATATCAGATGGATCACATGATTGGGAACGTAGACGGCTGTTGCAATTACAATGGAGAGGACAGCGGCAGAGGCGCCCAGGAGCCTGGAGAATTCGATGGCATGCCGGAAATATGGGAAGAAATTATAGGCGGCCATGAAAAAGAGTCCTCCGGATATACCACCGAAAATGTATAGGCAGAGCAGCTTTCGGGGTTGGTGGTACTCAAGAAAAATTCGGCCGAAGGAGTATAGCCAAAGCAGATTCATCAGAATATGCAGCATCTCGTAATGCAGAAACATGTATGTGAAGAGGGTCCACGGGCGGCTCAGAAATTGCCCAAATGAGGAGGGAAGTGCCAGCCAATCGATGTAGCTGAGATCTTCGTTCCCCCCAAGGACAAGAAATACAGCGGCCAACCGGACCATAATCCAGATCGCAATGTTGATGTAGATCAACTTTGTGAGATAAGAGCCGTGCTGATAGGACAGCTTTATTTCGTCGGTAAGCGCCATATCTGATCAATAGAAATTCTTCGAACTGGCATTCCAGTAACGCAACAGCAAGTATCCAAAGAGCATTCCTCCAAGATGGGCGAAATGGGCCACATCGCTGTTTGATTGGGTAAAACCCAAGTAGAGTTCAATGAGTCCGTATCCAAGCACGAAATATTTGGCCTTGATCGGGACCGGAGGGAAAAGGAGCATCAGTTCGGTATTGGGGAAAAGCACGCCGAAAGCAAGCAGGATTCCGAATACAGCGCCCGAAGCCCCAACCGTAGGGATGTTGATCTTCTCATTAAAAATTTGCTGAACCATATCGATCCCTTGCTGTGCATACGCCGGATTACCCGGCGTTTCGGACCATTTGTTGATAAAATCGTGAACCCAGGGAGCCGCTTGGCCACCTAGGTTCGCTTTGACAAAAGAGGCGAGCAGTTCGGGCGAAGGCGTGTTGCTAAAGGCTTCCACTGTTTTGGCAACATGTGACAACTCTAGGTAATTCACAAACAGGTGAAGGGTGGCAGCACCCAAACCGGTTACCAAAAAATAGATCAGGAAACGCTTGGGTCCCCATACCATTTCAAGCACTTTACCAAACATGTAGAGTGCGAACATGTTGAAAAACAGGTGCCCAAAATTGGCGTGCATGAAGAGGTGAGTTACCAGTTGGTAGGGCCTAAAATGAGGGGAGCCCGGAAAGTAGAGACCGAGTTTCTCAGTGAGGTCAATTCCTGAGGATTTCAAAGCCCAGGTAGCGACCAGCATGAGAATGTTGATCATAATCAGGTTCTTAACTGCCGGAGGAATGGAATATGGTGAAGTAGGACGGTATTGCATGGTAAAATTTTCAAATCATTTTATGCAAAAATAAGGAATCGGACGAGATACGCTAACTCTTCAGCAGATTTTCAATATCTGTTAGGGCAATGATGGAGATGATCTTCCTTCCCGCAGGTGAGAACCCAGGCGATTGACAGGAGAAAAGTTGATTGAAAAGGGAGGCCATCTCTTCCTGCATAAGAGGGATGCCGTAATTGACCGACGAGGACTGAGCCAGTACCAGTGCCAGTTGTGCCTTAATCTCCTCCATAAGATCCACAGGACGGTCCTGAAAGGAGGCAACAACCGTTTCTACCAGCTCTTTGGCATCCAGGTGACTCAGTACACCGGGAGTGCCATCAATATAGAAATGATGATCTTCCGCAGGTCTGATGTCAAAACCAAGCTGATGCAGCTCTTCCCGAAGTGCATTCAAAATTTCGGCATCAGCCGCATTCAGTTCCAATACAGGTGGAAAAAGTTGCCGTTGACTGGCAGCCAGGTGAGAGTTGAAATTCTGCATGAAGTTTTCGTAAAGTATCCTTGCATGGGCTTCTCGCTGATCGATCACCATCAATCCCGATTTGACCGGAGTAAGCAGATACCTGTTCTTGAGTTGCATGAAATTGGTAGATTGGTACTCCTGCTCACTGCCCAATGAATGTTTAACCTGTCCATTCTCCGTCTCCCAGTCTCCCTGTCTCCCCGTCTTTCCGTCTTTCTGCTCCTCCATCTCCTGATAAAGTTTCTCCCAATGTCCGGTTTGGCTGCTCTCCCTACCAAAATCATTTCGGTTACCCGGATAGCTCTCGGACTGAAAGGGGTTGTAATGCCGGTTGACCTCAATTTCGGGAGGGGCAAAACTGCTTCCCCTACCGGGAAGTAGCGGGATGTCGATGGAGCCGCGCTGATCGAAATCTATGGTAGGCATGAGGTTGTATTTGCCGATGGCCTCACGGACAGAGGCGTTTAAGATGTGCCAGATGGCCTGCTCGTCTTCGAATTTGATCTCGGTTTTGGTAGGGTGGATGTTGATGTCGATGGTGGCAGGGTCCACCTCGAGGTAGAGAAAATAGGAAGGGACGGCATCCTGTGGCAGGATGCGTTCATAGGCTTGCATCACTGCCCGGTGAAAGAAGGGATGCTTCATGAAACGGCTGTTCACAAAGAAAAACTGCTCGCCAAAGCTTTTTTTCGCAAACTTCGGCTGACCGATGAATCCGGTCAGCTTAACCAGTGTCGTCTCTGTTTCCACAGGTGTTAAGCTTTGGTTGATCGACTTGCCGAAAAGGCTAACGATCCGTTTTCGGACATTTTCTGAAGGTAATTCGTAAACCGGAGCCTGGTTGTGGAAGAAGGAGATGGCCAGCTCGGGGTTCGCCAGGGCAATCCGTTGTATTTCAGTGATGATGTTTTTTAATTCGTAGCTATTGGATTTTAGGAATTTACGTCTTGCCGGAACGTTGAAGAAGAGATTCTTTACCGAGAAATTGGACCCTTCAGGACAATGGTCGGTCTGCTGCTTTTGCAAAACGGAGCCCAGGATATGCAAAAAAGTACCGAGTTCCTCTCCCTGTTGACGGGTGCGCAATTCTACCTCAGCCACAGAGGCGATCGATGCGAGCGCCTCCCCCCTGAAGCCCATGGTACGGATAGAGAAGAGATCGTTGGCCTCGTGAATTTTAGAGGTTGCATGACGCTCGAACGACATACGCGCATCGGCCGGCGACATCCCTTTCCCGTTATCAGTAACCTGGATGAGCGTACGGCCGGCATCCTTGACATTTACTTTGATCGTATCGCCTCCCGCGTCAATGGCATTTTCGACCAGCTCCTTTACCACAGAAGCTGGGCGCTGGATCACCTCGCCGGCAGCGATCTGGTTGGCAACGGAGTCGGGCAAGAGACGGATAATATCTGACACGAGGGAGATGAATTAAAAATTACGAATTACAAATTTGAAATGTTTTACCACAAAGGACTCAAAGTCAATACACAAAGTTCACAAAAATCGGATAATTAAGGATTTCCCTTCGCTCCCTTTGAGCACCCTTGGTGCCCTTTGTGTTTAAATTATAATTGAGATATCCTAGTCAAAATGCATCAATATCAAGACAAATATAAGGGATATTTTGATGGCTCCTACTTATCGGTTGAGTCATAAAATCATTTCCGCTAACTGCAATTAGCCACTTTCAAATTTCCTTTTCTCATCAAAATTCGGTATATTTAAGGATATCACAGCAAATGGAGTAAAAACCGAAAAGTCATGCTGATAAAAACTTATGGCAGTGCGGTGCACGGAATTGATGCGACAACGATTACGATCGAAGTAGATGTGTCGAGGGGCATCCGCTTCAACATGGTAGGGCTGGCCGACCTGGCAGTGCGCGAAAGCCAGCAAAGAATTGATGCGGCCCTTCGCTTCAATGGGTTCAAGCTACCAGGAAAAAAGACGGTGATCAACATGGCACCTGCTGATATTCACAAGGAGGGCTCCTGTTACGATCTCCCGATTGCCATGGGCATCCTCTCGGCGTCCGAGCAAATTTATGCCCCCGAGATTGGCCGTTATGTGATGATGGGTGAGCTATCGTTGGATGGTGGCTTGCAGACGGTCAAAGGAGTACTCCCCATCGCCATCCGGGCTAGGGAAGAGGGTTTTGAAGGACTGATCGTGCCACTGCAGAATGCCAGGGAGGCGGCTGTGGTAGACAAACTGAAAATCTACGGGGTCGAAAATATCCGTGAAGTAATTGACTATTTCAACAGCGCCATTCCGCTCAAGCAGACGGTGATTGATACCCGCGAAGAATTCAACGCCAACAAAAACAGGTTTGAGGTCGACTTCTCCGAGGTGAAGGGGCAAGAAAATGTGAAGCGTGCGCTCGAAATTGCTGCCGGGGGCGGTCACAATTTAATTATGATCGGACCTCCCGGAGCAGGTAAAACGATGCTGGCCAAACGAATACCTACAATACTTCCCCCTTTTACACTGAAAGAAGCCCTCGAGACGACCAAGATCCATTCTGTAGCCGGGAAGATTGAAAATCAGACCTCTTTGATGATCTGCCGACCTTTCCGCAGTCCGCACCACACCATTTCTGACGCCGCCTTGGTAGGCGGGGGCACCATTCCCCAGCCGGGCGAGATATCCCTGGCGCACAATGGGGTGTTGTTTCTGGATGAACTTCCCGAGTTCAAGAGGTCGGTGCTGGAGGTGATGAGGCAACCGCTGGAAGATCGTATGATCACTGTTTCGAGAGCTAAATCATCGGTGGAGTTCCCAGCCTCCTTTATGCTGGTAGCCTCCATGAACCCATGTCCATGCGGGTTTTACAACCATCCCACCAAACAGTGCGTCTGCGCTCCGGGAATTGTGCAAAAATATTTGAACAGGATATCTGGACCGTTGCTCGACCGCATAGACATCCACCTGGAGGTGGTACCGGTACCCTTCAACAAGCTATCGGCCATGAGTTCGGGCGAATCGAGCGACGCCATTCGTGCCCGGGTGATCGCTGCAAGGGAGATCCAGCGGCTCCGGTTCGAAGAGGCAGGCATCTATTGCAATGCCCAGATGAACACCAAACTGTTGCATTTGTATTGCACCCCAGACCGGTCAGGTGAAGCCATCCTCAAAAATGCCATGGAAAAGCTGGGACTATCGGCCAGGGCCTACGACCGAATACTCAAAGTAGCCCGGACCATCGCGGACCTTGAAGGTGCCGAAAATATCCAGGCCGATCATTTGGGCGAAGCCATCCAATATCGGAGTTTGGACAGAGAGGGGTGGGGGATGTAAAAGTTAGTTCAATATTTACAAAATAAGGAAGGGAATGGCGAATACTTATTGTCAATTGTACATTCATTATGTTTTTGCTGTACAAAACAGAATCTCATTGATTCAGCCGGAATGGAAAGAGTCCCTATATCAATACATGAATGGAATTGTAGTTCATCAGCAGCATTATTTGTTTGCTATCAATGGTATTGCTAATCATTCGCATTTATTAGTGAGCATGAATCCAAGGCAGTCGCCATCCGATTTGATGTATTGTTTGAAAAGAAGCTCTTCAATATGGATTAACGATAGGAAATTGTGCCCCGGAAGGTTTTCATGGCAAGAAGGATTTGGGGGATTTAGTTATGGGAGATCTCAGATTTCATCATTGATTCAATACATACAGAATCAGGAAAACCATCATCATAAGCAGATATTTAGTGAGGAGTATCAGCATTTTCTCAGGCTATTTGAAGTTGATTACGATCCCAAATATATTTTGAAGGATATTCAATAAATATTTGTCTGTGAGGCAATTATTGTGGGTTTATTTGTTTTGGTTAATCCCCATACGGGGAATTGGCATTCTATCTTATCCGTTTTTCTATTGACATTGATGCCCTACGGGCAAACAAAAATAGCTGAAATCCCGAAAAGCCCAAACCTCTTTACAAGCTGCCGACCTGTGGGCAAAAATTGAGGTAAGAAATAGGTAATAAGCAAATTTTGGTTCAATACAGAAGGCCACAAAATAACTTTTCCTTATCAAACCCTTTGCCCGTAGGGCATCAATGTCAATAGAATGATACACCCAAGGATCAAGTTTCCCCGTATGGGGATTAATCTTTATCCATCAATTGGTCTCGGTTGCTCCCCCTAGTTTGAGCGCGGCGGTAACGAGGGGGAGGGAGAGTTTTTTAAGCGGGTAACATGATATTTCCTGAAATATTTGCTAATATTGGATTAAGTTAGCCAACAAATTATTCTTTTGCATTCTTGTGTTTATCTCAAACACCTTACAACCAGACTAATAATATATTCCTATGAACGACAGACGTGATTTTATCAAAAAGGCCGCGGTCTCATCGGCCGGGCTTTCCATTGGCACTACTGCCCTTGGATTTAGTGCAAAAAGTTACAGCAACATCATCGGCGCCAACGACCGGATTCATCTGGCGGCTATCGGATTGAACGGGCGGGGGAACAGCATGGTAGGCACCATTGCCAAACAAAAGAATGCTGAGGTAATCGTCGTATGCGATGTCGATTCGAGAACGATGCCCAAGGCTGTTGAGACAGCGCGCAAGGCTGGTCAGACCAATCCTCCAAGGGCTGAAAAGGATTGTCGCAAAGTTTTGGAAGACAAATCGATTGATGCCATTTATATTGCAACACCCGACCACTGGCACGCGCCACTTACCATCATGGGCTGTCAGGCAGGGAAGCATGTCTATGTTGAAAAACCGCTTAGCCACAATCCGAGAGAGGGCGAATTGGCCATCGAGGCCGCACGAAAATATGACCGTGTTGTCCAGATGGGTGCGCAGCGTCGTTCGGCGCCGGTGCTGACTCAGGGAATCAATAAGTTGAAAGAGGGCATCATTGGACGTGTTTACCTTGCCAAAACATGGTATACCAATACCCGCAAGGCTAATTTTTTCAAACCGGCGGAGGTTCCGGAATGGCTTGATTATGACCTCTGGCAGGGGCCGGCTCCACGGATGCCTTACAAAGATGGTCTGATACATTACAACTGGCATTGGACCTGGCATTGGGGAACTGGCGAGGCGCTGAACAATGGGACCCATGAAGTGGACGTTGCCCGCTGGGGACTTGGTGTCGATTTCCCTACCCGGGTTACTTCTGTGGGTGGTCGTTATAATTATAAGGACGACTGGGAAACGCCGGACACGCAAGTTATTACCATGGATTATCCCGGTAGGATATCTCTTATGTGGGAAAACAGAAGTTCCAATGGCCGCAAAATTGAAGGTATGGATCGCGGTATCATCTTCTATGGAGAAAACGGTAGCCTGGATACGGGAGGCGATAGTTACAAAGTTTTTGACCTTGCCGGGAAGATGGTCGAGGAGGTAAAATCCCTTGTCACAGAAAGCGATGTGCAGGGCCGGAATACGGCAAGCCCAAGTCTGGGGCTGGACAGCCTTCACATGGCTGATTTTTTGGATGCCATCCGTAACAACCGACGTCCGAATTGTGATGTTGAGACTGGATTTAAGAGCGTGGTGGCCATGCAGTTGGGAAATATCTCCTGGCGCGTAGGTCGTGACATCCAGGTGGATCCAAAAAATGGTCACATTATTGGTGACAAAGAGGCGCAGAAGCTGTGGCAGAGATCTTATGAGAAGGGTTGGGAACCGAAGATTTAAAGTGAAACTATGAAACGGAGGAAACTTGGGAGACAGAGATACGGAAAGACTGAGGGACTTGGAGACTAGGAGAAAAAGAGAAGATGAGGATCTCTGAGTGAAGTCGAAGGGCAGAAGGGTCGATAGTTATTTATTTTTGTTCGATTGTTTGTGGTTATATTCCTAACAATTAAACCGAAATATGGTTATAATTGTAATAAGTTTAAAAAGTAAGCGCTATGGCTGACAAATTTTCAGATCCAATCGGACGATTGATGGGGTTGCGTTACAAGTCGCACCCCTGGCACGGCAT
>JBBIUJ010000075.1:0-15603 GCA_037440345.1 Prolixibacter sp. | reverse complement strand
GGAGGCCGCACTGGGGATGTCGTATGCCGGTAAGAGAACACTTGTTTGCATGAAGCATGTCGGATTGAATGTGGCAGCAGACGTTTTCATGAACATTGCCATAACCGGAGTAAATGGTGGAATGGTGGTAGCGGTTGCCGACGATCCATCCATGCACTCTTCCCAAAACGAACAGGATTCGAGATACTATGGTAAATTTGCCATGGTTCCGGTGCTCGAACCAACCGATCAACAAGAGGCTTATGATATGACCATTGCCGGATTGGAACTCTCAGAGAAAGCCGGCGTTCCTGTGATGATACGGATCACCACCCGACTGGCACATTCCCGTTCAGGAGTAAAAACAATACCAACGGCCCGACCGGAAAATCCTATCTCCTTACCATCCGATCCAATGCAATTTGTGTTGCTACCGGCCAATGCAAGAAAGCGGTACAACTGTTTGCTGGCCCAGCAACCAAATTTTGTGAAATACTCAGAAGAGGCTTTCTGGAATCGATTTGAGGAGGGGCCTGACAGATCTTTGGGGATTGTCTGTTGCGGAATTGCATACAACTACTTCAGGGAGAACTATCCGGGCAGGTCGCCCTATCCTTATGTCAAGATTTCTCAATATCCCCTGCCGGAGAATTTGTTGAGGCAACTTGAAGCACAGGTCGATGAGATTCTTGTTCTGGAGGAAGGCTATCCACTCGTTGAAGAGCAATTGAAGGGCTTTTTTGGGAGGGGGAAACGGGTAAGTGGCCGGTTGGACGGAACTTTGCCAAGGGCTGGAGAACTGAACCCTGATCTGGTGGCTTCAGCGCTAAAAATCGAAAAGGCAGTGGCTCAAACTCTTCCAGAATTACTAGTCAACCGACCCCCCGCCTTGTGTAAAGGATGTGGTCACCACGATACCTACCGCGCTCTGAACGAAGTGATGGAGGAATATGGCAAAGGAAAAGTGTTTTCTGATATTGGTTGTTATACACTTGGAGCCCTGCCTCCCTACAATTCCATATATAGCTGTGTAGACATGGGCGCCTCTGTCACCATGGCCAAAGGGGCCGCAGATGCCGGGTTGTTCCCTTCCATTGCGGTGATTGGCGACTCCACTTTTACCCATTCGGGGATCACCGGGTTGCTGGATGCCGTGAATGAAAAATCCAACATGGTGCTGATCATCGGCGACAACGAATCGATCTCCATGACAGGTGGTCAGGACTCTTCTGCACTCGGGCGTATTGAAGCCATATGCAAAGGCGTTGGGGTCGATCCCGATCATATTCAAGTACTGGAATCGTTACCTAAAAATCATGAATTATTGGTGGAGATTCTCCGGAAGGAGATTAATTACAACGGAGTTTCTGTCATTATTCCACGGAGGGAATGTATTCAGAAACTTGCGAGGAGGAAGAGGAATTAAGGGCGTGAAGAACCAGAAATTTTCTTCTTTGCGAACCTTTGCGTTTCTCTCTTTGCGCACTTTGCGTGAACCTAATATTCCTCGCAAAGAGCGCAAAGTTAAACCCGCAAGGGTCGCGAAGATTAATTGATCAAAAAAAGTAATAAATGAAGTGTGACATTGTTTTAGCGGGCGTTGGAGGGCAGGGGATTCTCTCCATTGCAACGGTGATCGGTTTGGCGGCAGTTAACAACAATCTGTACATCAAGCAGGCCGAAACGCACGGGATGAGCCAGCGCGGTGGCGCGGTGCAATCTTACCTCCGTTTGTCGGACAAACCCATTTTTTCAGATTTGATCCCTTCGGGTGAAGCACAACTGATCCTGTCGGTGGAGCCCCTTGAAGCCTTGCGTTATTTGAATTATCTCTCTCCAAAGGGTTATGTGATAACCAATACCACACCGTTTGTCAATATTCCCGAATACCCTGATGTAGACGGGCTTTTGGAACATATTGGAAACTTACCCAGGATCGTCGCCATCGATGCTGAAAATGTTGCCAAAACGGCGGGCAATGTCAAATCCTCCAACATGGTGATGCTGGGCGCTGCTTCCCCTTTTATCGATCTCCCATTGCAAGGTTTTGAACAGGCCATTAAGGATATTTTTGCGAGAAAAGGAGACGAAATAGTTGCGGTAAATTTAAGCGCTTTCCGCACAGGGAGGGCTTTTACAGAGCAAAAATTGAACAGCTAATAAGAAAACCCCATGATTCTGATTGGAAGGTGCAACACCCTCAAGGTTGTCAAGTTTGTTGATTTTGGAGTCTATCTGGATGGTGCCGAAAGGGGAGAGATCCTTCTGCCGGCCCGTTATGTTCCTGATGAATGCGAAATTGGTCAGGATCTTGAGGTATTCATTTACCTCGATTCGGAAGACCGGATTATTGCCACCACCGAGAAACCCTATGCACAGGTTGGCGAATTTGCCATGTTGAGGGTTATTGCAGTTAACAACATCGGGGCCTTTCTCGACTGGGGGCTCATGAAAGATCTGCTCGTACCTTTTCGGGAACAGAAGATGAACATGGTGGCAGGAAGATCATATCTCGTTCATGTCTATCTTGATCCGGATTCTCAAAGGATTGCAGCCTCCGCCAAACTGGAGAAGTTTCTTGACAATGTTATTCCGGAATACCAGGTTGGAGAAGAGGTGTCGCTTTTGATCGAAAGTGAGAGTACCCTTGGATACAATGCCATCATCAACCACCTCCACAGAGGAATTCTCTACCACGATGAATTGCCCGGACCGCTTAACAAAGGACAAAAGTTAAAAGCATACATTAAAAAGGTAAGGGAGGACCAGAAGATCGATCTCTCACTGTATAGGCCCGGATATGAGCAAGTCGATGCTGTATCCCAAAACATACTGGATCGTTTGAAAGAGGCCGGCGGATTTCTTCCATTTACCGACAAAACTGATGCAGCTTTGATTTTTGACCACTTCGCAATCAGCAAGAAGATCTTCAAAAAATCGATTGGCGCGCTGTACAAACAACGCCGGATTTCATTGGAGGAGAATGGAATAAGACTGATGTGAAAATTGGGAAATGTGAAAATGTGGAAATGATCGTTTCGTACAACGTCTGTGTCAATTTCCACATTTTCACATTTCCCAATTTTCACATTTTGCGCTTATCACATTAACAAATTTTAATTATTTGATATATTTTCCTTACTGGGGAATAATATTGTCTCATTTGATATACTTTTGTCCCCTTGTATTCAGAAATTGAAGTTTTTAACAAGATATTAGTGAATGGAAAAAGCTCCTTCCGGTATTAAGAAAGTCACTCTGGCCGGACTAATTGTTACGCTTGGAATTGTTTACGGAGATATTGGCACCAGTCCGTTGTATGTAATGAATGCCATCATGAAAGATGGCCGCATAGTTAACGAAATGCTTATTTATGGCGCCCTCTCCTGTATCTTTTGGACGCTCACCTTACAGACCACCTTCAAATATGTCATCATCACCCTTCAGGCCGATAACCATGGAGAGGGTGGAATTTTCGCCCTTTTTGCCCTCGTTCGGAGAAAAACCAATCTCATAGCCATCATCACCATGCTGGGAGGTAGCGCCTTGCTGGCCGACGGGGTGATTACACCGGCTATCACCGTAACATCCGCTATTGAAGGTCTCAACATTTTGTATGCAAATATCCCGGTTGTCCCGATTGTCCTTTCCATTTTTCTGGTGTTGTTCTTTTTCCAACAGTTTGGATCAGGATTGATTGGCCGCGTATTCGGTCCGGTTATGTTCTTGTGGTTCCTCTTGCTTGCCATACTTGGGATCAGTCAGCTTTCACATGGAATAGGTGTCATGGCTGCGATGAATCCCTATTATGCCTACCAATTCTTGTCTACCTATCCCCATGCCATCATCCTTTTGGGAGCCGTATTCCTTGCAACCACGGGGGCAGAAGCCTTGTATTCCGACCTTGGACATTGCGGAATAAAAAATATCCGCATTACCTGGTTTTTTGTTAAAGTATCCTTGCTGCTCAACTATTTTGGACAAGGAGCCTGGCTGCTTGATCACATGGCCGATGCAAAAAGTGTGAATGTTTTCTATTCGATCATGCCCCAATGGTTTTTGATACCTGGAATTATCATTGCCACCTCGGCTGCGATAATCGCCAGTCAGGCATTGATTAGTGGTTCGTATACGCTTATTAGTGAGGCGATTAGTTTAAATGTTTGGCCCAGGATCAAGGTGCTTTATCCTACCTCGGTGAAGGGACAGGTTTACATTCCGTTCGTCAACTGGTTGCTTTGGATTGCCTGTTCTTTTGTAGTGATCTATTTCGCAAAATCCTCGAACATGGAGGCTGCATATGGGTTATCGATCACCATTACCATGATCATGACCACGCTGCTCTTGTCGGTTTACCTGGCTAAGCGGAGAGTGAATGTATTCATAAGGACTGTTCTGCTAGTTCTTTTCCTGACTATCGAAACGACCTTCCTTTATGCCAACCTGCACAAATTTGTGGATGGCGGTTGGTTGACCATCATGCTTGCGTCGCTCTTCTTTACTGTGATGTACGGCTGGTATTTTGGTAGAAAGATCAAAAACAAGTTCATCACATTTACCAGTCTGAAGAAGGAGACTGAAGTGATTTACGAGTTGAGCATGGATTACAATGTCCCCAAAATAGCGACCAACCTTGTTTATATTACCAAAGCCAACGCCCTGGATCAGATCGAGGCAAAAATCATGTACTCGATCTTCAACAAACACCCGAAAAGGGCGAATACTTATTGGTTCCTGCACATCGACAGCCTCGATACGCCTGATACCTTTGAGTACACGGTACACCACATTGTGCCGGGTGTCGTGATCAAGGTAGAGTTTCACCTGGGATTCAAAGTGGAACGCCGCATCAATGTCTACTTCAAACAGGTGCTGGAAGATCTGGAGAAGACCCACGAGATTTCGATGGTAAGTCACTACAAGTCACTCAAGAGGCACTCCATCCCTGCCGACTTTCTCTTCGTCAACCTCGACAGGGTGTTGATCAACGACTATAAATTACCTCCACTGAAGAGGTTTACCATGGGCATGCACAATTTCATTCGCAGGATGGGCATCAACGATGTGAAAGCCTTTGGATTGGATACCAGCAACGTGATTGAAGAGAAAATCCCTATCGTGATAGCGCGTGAAGAGAAGAAGCGCATCAAAAGGCTAATGAGATAAGGCAGATATCAGCATCCACCTCCCGAAGACGATGCTTTACGGACCGGAATAACAGCTTCAGATTTTTTCTTAACTTCCTGTTTTGCAGGCGACTGATCCACGTCAGAATTGGAGCGCAAAGCAGTTATGTCAATGACAGATGTTTCGGAAGAGGCCAAATCTGTATCCACCAACTCCCCGCTGTTTGAAATGCCGCCTTTGAAAAGGAGAATGTTCTTATATCCCAGTTGTTGAAGCAAAAGCCAGGGCCCGGTGGCCTGGAGTTCATTGGCACCACACAAAATTACCTCTTTGCCGTTTTCCGTAAGTTCTCCGATCCATTGCTGCGACTCCTTCTCGAGCAACTGACGTACCGGAATATTTACTGCATTTTGTGGGTGTCCCTGAGAAAATACTTCAGCAGAGCGGATGTCGATAATCTGTTTCCCGGCAATATCTTTCGCCCAAACCTGTTTTGATTGATTGAGGATCAAATTCAATGATTGTTTGATATCTGTCTGATAATTTGGATACCTTGGCCTGAAAATATAGGCCGACACCACAACGAGCAAAGCCAGTCCAAGTAGGCTGAGCCAAAGAATATTGTCTTTCAGAAAGCGGTTCATATCTTGTTGTTTTATTTTGATTAGAAAGATGAATCTGATTCTGGGATTACCGGTTAACAACCTCCGCCCGCACTGGATGAGGGTGCTTTTCGAATCAATGGAGCTTTCTCTTTTTGAATCGGCGTGGCTGTAGCCGTAGCAGGTTCACTGCCTCCTACGAAGAATTGGCGCGCAGCATTTCTGAAACTAATCAGGTCCAGATCGGTTGTAGAAGGGGTTCCGGATGCCGGCTTAACCTTGATGATGGTATTGAACCATTCGTTCATTCCACCTTTCATGATGTAGAGCCTGTTCACCGAATAGCGGGTGCAGACCAACCATGCTTTTTCTGCGATCAGATCGGAATTTCCGTAAAGAACCTTGTCCTTTCCCGGTTGACCCAGCAGATCTGTACTCGATTGGCTCAACAAAGAATCGGGATGCAGGTTGATGGCACCCGGCAGGGCGAAAGTTTTGAATTGATCTGCCGATCTCAGGTCGACCAATAGAAGGGTGGGATCATTTTCAATGATCCGGTGGGTAACCTGATCGACCGAAAGGTAGCGCGACCGCTCCACTACACCATCGAGCAGCACTTTCGGGTCAATCTCTTTGCGCTCTTTGTTTTTGGGGAGTACGACCAGCCCAAGCGCCAATACAACCAGCAAGATGGTAAGTATGGTATATTTTCTTTCCATTTATTTTCAAATTAAGTTTTGTGAACCGTCCAACATCCTATTTAAATAACAAAGCGCATCCATTCAGAAATTTCTATCACTTTTAACTCTCCACTCTCAACTTTTCCCTCTCAATACTCAACCTTCTTCACCTTCTTTTGAACCCAGGATGCTCCCATGAACATACCGATGGCAGCAAGAACCAGGATGAAGGTAAACAGCTCAGGCGAAATACCGAGAACTGAATTGATCATTGGCGATCCCTGTGATCCACTGTAATACATTTTTTCGAACAGCGGGAAAGCCTCAGAAAACAGAAAAACGCCGATAAACATCCCTCCGAAAAAAACGAGTCCGTCTATTCTGCCAACAGCAGCGGCGCAAAGGCTGGTACCCGGGCAGAATCCGGCCATCGCAAACCCGATTCCCATGACAACCCCGCCAACGATGGCGGAAGTCAGAAATGTGGGTTGTATATACAGCAGGGAGTAGTCAATCAACCCAAGGTAATTGAGATAAAGTAGTCCGAGCGAAGCGACAATGGCTGCCGTGAAGAAAACTTTGACCACAACGAAATCGTAGCCGAAGAAGGTTCCGATAATCTTTCGGGAAGAAGAAAAGCCGGAGGCTTCGAGGGCAAAGCCGAAGCCCATGCCGAGCAATATGGCGAACAGGTTGTCCCACGCCGACGAAATAATTCCGGATGAAATGATAGGGCCAATCATAATTTTTAGCTTTAAATTTTAAATCCAATTTTTGCGGAACACCCAGGCCGCACCAAAAGCCGTTCCAAAAATGGCAATCATGGTAATGTATCCTCCCAATGAAAGGACAGCCATGCCGCTAAGGGCAGCGCCGCTGGTACATCCGCGGGCAAGCTGGGATCCGAAACCAAAGATCAGTCCGCCCCCCAAGGCAAACAGGAGCCTGCGTCTTTCTGTTATTTTGGGTGAATGTTCAACTTTGATCTTTAACCGGTTGAAGATGATTCCTGACAAGAAGGCGCCGGCCAAAACACCCAAAACTTCGAATACCAGCCAATTGCTCATCGGTTTTTTGTCGCTACCTGCAAACTGGCTGTAGTAGGCAGAATGCTCTACGTGTTGCGGGGCTACCACATTTACTGTTGCTGCCACCGAATTTTTTACTGCCCCGCTGGCGCCGAGACCACGGCCTGAGATGTAAAACGAGAGCAAAAGCACGGTTCCAAGGATCACCCCGCCCAAATAAGGATTGAGGTAGAATGATCCGTCATTTTTAATTTTCTTCATATACCAAGACTTTTATTTTTTCGAATAGATAATCCAAATAATTATTCCCAAGACTAAATCAATCCGGATTATATACAATTTTCACATTTTCACATTTTCATATTTTCACATTTCCCAATTATCAATAGAGGTACCTGGTCAATTGTCCTGCTTCCACGATCAGAAAGCGAAAGATCAATCCTCCGATCAGGATTAGTGCGGCAGGAACAACGATAGGCACTTTGATGCCTCTCAACTCCATAATTTCCAGAGTTAATGGGAAAAGTAGGCCAAGGAGCACTACCAGACCAAAGAATGCTGCTGTGAATTCTCCACCCAGAAAGAGGTGCGCCGCATTGATCTGCGCTTCCGATCCGGCCAAAAATCCCATGAAGAGGTGGGTGATAAAAAACAACTCAATCACGATCAGCATGATGTCTATCCTTCCGATAATCTTTCGCTCCTTGTGGTCTTTGCTTATCAGGAGGATAACGGCCGCGCCGGTCGACATCCCTGAAACCAGGAAAAGCGGCCCCAGTATGGAGGTATTCCAGAGTGGCCTGGCATTGAAAGCTGAGAGTAGAATTCCGGTGTATATCCCTAAAATAACTGCATAGATGGTCATGGGCCAGGCAATGAGGACCCTGTGCTTGATCACCCAGGCTTCAAAGTCGTATAGGAATTTGAATTTCCAGTCCCATTTGGGGTAGAGTTCCCTGACATAGCTCGCTGCCCAGATGATTGAAAGTGGCGTCATGATCATCAAAACCCAGGAGCCCCATCCCATCGGGGATTCCAGTCGGATGGTGGTATAGAGCTGCCAGAAATAGAGTTTGTGTTTCAGGTCGAGGAATAAGAAAAATAAACCAAGTATTAGGACAAAAGGGACAATCATTGGCGCCTTTTTCACCGTTGCACTCATCTTCTCCTCTTTTCCCCTGATGGTAAATATGCCGGCAAAAAAGAGAATTCCTGCGGCCAGACCTCCCAGAAAGAGGTAGCTGGGAATCTGCCAGTGCCAGATGTTCAGGTAGGGATCAATATTCGGGATGTTACGCCCGCTGACGAACAATTCTTCTTTCATGATATCTAATTTTTCGCGGGGTTAAACAAGGTAAAATATTTGTGGTTTGGTCCCGGCTTCGGGCGCCAGGGATTTGAATTTTCTGTTCTTCAGTACATTGACAATTTTGGAATTCGGATCGTCAAGATCGCCGAAGTACATGCATTTTGTGGGGCAAACACTCACGCAGGCAGGGTCCGATCCTTCACGGACACGGTGAATGCAGAAGGTGCATTTATCGACATATCCGTCAGGATGCGAATAACGTGCTTCGTAGGGGCACGATTGAATGCATGCGCCGCAACCGATGCACTTGTCGTGGTCAACCAAAACGATACCCCCATCTGCGAAATGGCTGGCGCCCGTGGGGCAACAGCGGACACAGGGTGAATTGGCACAGTGGTTACATCTTTCAGAACGCAGTTCGATACTAACATTCGGGTAGGTACCGTCGACAACTTCGGCCACCCAGTCGCGGCAGAAACCCAATGGTACATTGTTCTCAGTCTGGCACGCCACTACGCAGTCACTGCAGCCTACGCATTTGCGGGTGTCCAGCGCCATTGCATATCTCATACTTTAGCCTTTTTTGGTTCTGTTTTAATAAAGGTGACAAAATTTCCGCGCATGCCGGTGCCACCCATTACCGGATCAGTTATTACCCTGGTAATTAATTCAGTATCATTTACACCACGTCCGAATGCATAGGTGAGTGGCTTGTGGTGATGGCCAAAACCGTGGACAATGTAGACCGAATCCCAACGGATTCGCTCCGTGATGCGTACCTTAACGGAGAAATTCGAAATAACACCATCCTGATTTTTCAACCAGACATGCTGGTTTTTTCTCAGTCCCCACAATTCAGCAACCTGAGGGTTCACCCACACTGAATTTTCGGGCATCAGCGCAACCAAATTCCTGTTGTTGGCCGTACGGCTGAAGGTGTGCATGGGCGCACGTCCGTAAATAAGCCGGTAATATCCCTCCTCCGGTTGAGGATGAGGTTTGTAAACGGGCATGGCATCAAAGCCTCCCTCCTGTAACTCCTTTGAATTAAGCTGGATTTTGCCTGATGCAGTCTTGAATGTATAATCTGCTCCAGGTTCAATGTAAACCGGACTCTTTCTAGGTAATTTTTTCAAACCAATGGTCTCCATCTCCCTGAGTGAAGAGCCCACCTGTCTGAGTTGCCAGTCCAGTACCTCTTTAAAATCTTTGTAGTTGTAGTAGGCTCCAAGCCCCAACCTTTCTCCGATCTGTTTGGAGATCCACCAGGCCGGTTTTGTGTCGTACAAAGGTTCAACGGCAGGCATTCTGAGCGCCAGGGTGGCTTCACGGTGCGGTGTGGCCCGAATATCATCGTGGCGTTCCAGGTAGGTACATTCCGGTAAAACAACATCAGCGTAACCGGTGATCTCCATCGGCATCGTGTCGACGACAACCAGCAGTTCGAGCGCCTGCATGGCCTGCATCAACTGCTCCTTCAGTGGAATCGAAACGACCAGGTTGGTGCCCGAAACTATCCAGCCCCGGATCACATGCTCCTTGCCCGGAGCCGGGATAGAGGCTTCGATAATGGTGTTGGTAACTGCCTCTTTTGCGAAAGGATACCTGCCATTCAGGGTTTGCTGCCACGACCAGGCCGGTTTTGGGTACTCAGGGCGAGGAAAATCAGGCATCTTTATCCCTTCCTTAAAGAAGATGCCTCCCCTGCTTCCCCATGATCCCAGCAGGGCGTTCAGAATCGCGATGGCGCGCGACCGCTGGACATCATCGCCGTACCAGGTGGTGTGCCTGCCGGGATGGATGATGGCGGAAGGCGCTGCATTGGCCATCTCGCGGGCTGTCTGCCGGATCAGCTCCGGTTTGATGGTGGTAATTCCGTAAGCCCATTCAGGAGTGTAATTCTTCACATGCTCTTTCAGTTCATTAAAACCCTCTGCATATTTGGCTACATATTCCTTGTTGTATATTTCGTCATAGATAAGCACATGAATCCAGGCGAGTAGAAGCGCCAGGTCGGTGGATGGTTTGATGGGCAACCAGAATTTTGACTTGCTGGCGGCAGTCGACAAACGGGGATCTACTGTGATGATGACAGCACCCTTGTCGATCGCCTCCGACATCTCCTGTACCTGCCCGTTGTGCATGTTCTCACCAATGTGGGATCCAATGAGAACCAGACATCTGGTATCGCGGATATCCGTAACCTCCGGACTGCTCACCGACTCGCCGAAGGTAAGTTCAAAGCCTGTATCCCGCGGACCGCGGCATTGCGCAAAGGAGGGGGCCGCTACATTGTTGGAACCAAATGCATTGAGCAAATGGGTAAAATATTTGCCTGAACTGCCATGGTTGAACAATGCCATACTCTCCGGACCATGCTTGGTGGCAATTCCTTTCATTTTTGTGGCAATAAAATCGAGCGCCTCTTCCCAACTGGCTTCCCGGTAGGTCTGTTCTCCATTCTTTGTGACACGGATCAAAGGTCGTTTCAAACGATCAGGATCTGAAAACATTCCGACACCGCCTGTTCCTCTCGGACAAAGACGGCCGTTGCATTGGGGATCGTCCGCATGACCGGTAATTTTCTGAATTTTTTTGTCTGCGGTTACATGCGCCCATCCGGCACATTTCCAAAAACAAACTTCACAATAGGTCGGAACCTTTCTCAAACCGGACCCGACAGGTTTGGTTGAAGAAGCGCCAATAACCCAATTGGCCACACCACCTGTCAGTGCCGTTGCACCCAAACCCAGTGAACCAATTTTAATAAAATCTCTCCTCGTATGCATGCTGTTGATATTTAGCGTTTTCCGGGATGTATATTTAATGAATGATGGTAAATCAACCTCTTTTTCATAGCAAATGTAAACGTTTGGAATAGAATGGGCAAATCGTCAAATAATTTCAAATATTTGTAAGTGTCACATAATCAAATAGATGCATAAATTTAATTTAGACGCAATAAGCATACAAGTTGTAATATGTTGATATTTAGTGATATGATTTATATTCTGTATTTATGTAGATATTTTCATATATCGATTTAAATAGCTGATATTCAGTGTTATGAATGTTTTGTTTATGTTATCATGAAAAAACATGATGTCAGACATAAAAAAACATGACGCAAAACAGTATTTGATAAAAACGACGAGTTCAGTGCAGCAATAAAATGTTGTAGTTTTGGATTGGTGTTTCACGTTTTGACACAGAGAGTAATTTGAAAATAAATCAAGGGTTTGGGGGTGCCTGTAGAATTTTACTTCAGCTTAGACGTTTTGAGAAAACTCCCGGAGTCCACCAAGTTTAAAAATCGCTTGCGATTTTTCCCTCTGTGAACTCTTCGTTTCTCAATCAAATGTCAAAAAATGTGGAGATGATCCTTCAAGGAACATTTATAGATCAAAGATCACTATTAACTCTGTGTAATTTTACTTCATAGAATGCAGAATCAAAGAAAACAATCCCGTAGACTCTTTATCAAAGTTGCGGCAAGCCTTGGGACTGGCTTATTTGCCTTTACATGGTATCGCCTGAGTGAGGTCCAGTTTGGCAAAGAGAGTCGGGGAGAATTCAGGCACAGTGCAGATATTCCACTGGGGGTGAGCTATTTTGGAAAATACTACCTCATTCGTGATGAAAAGGGCGTCAGGGCATTTTCGACCACCTGCACCCATGCCGGATGCCGGATCGGAAAGGGGACCGGAACAGTTCTTAAGTGCGGATGCCATGGTTCACAGTTCGATGCGAAAACCGGAAACCCGCTGAAGGGTCCGGCCATAAAACCATTACAACAATTTGATTGTTATTTTGATAAAGTATCCGGTATGTGGATCGTAAGATTACAGCCGGGTACTATGAGTCCTGAAAGGACGACCTGTAACAGCAAAGGGGTAAAACCCTGTGATATAAACGCGAATCAAACCACATAATTTAATTCAATGCCACAGTCATTAGCCAAAGTCAATGTACACATCGTATTTACGACGAAGTATGGTCAGAGATTAATTGGGGAAGATATACGCAAAGACCTTCATTCCTATATCATTGGAGTATTGTCAAATTTGGGCAGCTATACATATGAGTTATATGCCAATCCCGATCATATTCATATCCTTTGTACACTTCCCCGAACAATTACCATGGCAGATTTAGTTTCGAAGATCAAAACCTCTTCATCAAAATGGATGAAACATCAGAGTATACCGGATTTTTTTTGGCAGGATGGATACGGTATTTTTTCAGTGAGCGCTTCTCAGGTTGCAACGGTTAAAAAATATATTCAAAATCAACCTCAACATCATCATTCACGGGATTTCAAAGATGAGTTCAGGCAATTTTTTATTAAAAATGAAATTGAGTTTGATGAACGGTATGTTTGGGATTAAATCATTTATTTCAATGGTCGTTTCATTGGGTGCCGTTTTGTGTTTCGATGTTGGTTTCATAGGATTCCATTGCATTTCATCCTATGCTGTTACATGTCGGGGCGTTGCCACTACCTGAAACATTTGTTTCGATGATGGGTTCATAGGACTCCATTATATTTCGTCCTATGCTGTTACCTATCGGGGCGTTGCCCCTACGGGTAGTGGACAGAATAAAATATAAATGATTTCTACATGGATTTGAGCCGCCTGAAAAAATGGGTGCAATTTGACACCGCCGGTTGGATCGCAGTCTCATCGCTGCTGCTCTGCGCATTGAGCGGGGCTTTGCTGGCTATTCCTTACGATTTCTCAAATGCGTACCAATCCCTGTTTGAACTGGTGCTTCTCAATCCGGCCGGTTCATTTGTCAGGAATTTTCATTACTGGAGCGCCCAGCTGTTTTTTATTTTTGCGCTACTCCATGTTTACGACCACCTAAACAAATCGACCGAAAGCAACATCAAAAGCCGCCGCACCTGGATGATCCTGACGTTGGCACTGGTGGTTCTCGGTTACGAAATGATCTCAGGATTTATCCTGAAAGCTGATGGGGCAGGAGTGCAGGCCCGACGCATTGTCGCCTCATTGCTCGAATCCATCCCTTTTCTTGGAAGAATGGTCGGTTCGGCATTTACCGGAAACGAGGAACATTGGTCGATTGTTTATGTGCAGCACATCGCCACGGGAACGATCTTCCTCTTCCTGGCAATATTCAGTCATGTCAGGGCGATCTGGCCAAAACCGAGGAACCTCGTCATCGTTCTGGCGATGGTAGCCGGTATAAGTCTGCTCTTCCGGGTACCGCTCGGTCTTGCGGAGAGCAGTGAACTCAAAGGTCCATGGTTCTTTGTCGGTTTTCAGGAAATACTCCACCAGACCAGTCATCCCGGTTACCTGGTCCTGCTGATGCTGTTACTTCTGGCCATATTTTACCTTCTCCCCCGGCTCAGTGGTAACTACCGAAAAATAGCCAAATGGGTACTTTTGACTGTGTCGCTGTTTTACCTTTTCATTACCATGATGGTGCTGATTTTTCGCGGAGAGAACTGGGAATGGCGAGGGTTGAAAGATTTTTCCCTGGCGGGGGAAACACTCCTGATTTTTGATCCGGTCAACCCGATGGACAAACCCATTGAGACAGTCATCCCTGAAAATCAAAAGCCGGAGGGCTGCCTCCTGTGCCATGGCGCCATGACCGGCTTGTCCGAATCGCACAATCCCGCCACCATTGGCTGTTTTGCTTGTCACAAAGGAGATCCTTTTACCGGAAATAGGAAGGTGGCCCATGCCGGTATGGTGAAGGTCCCGGGGGATTTTTCGAATGTACGGCAAACATGCGGCACACAGGGTTGCCACAACGAGATCGCCGATCGGATGTTGCATTCGCTCATGACCACCCAAAGCGGGATCATCGCGGTAGATAAATTTGTTTTTGGTGAATCGACTTCGTTGAACGACACCTTTCACATCCAAGATATTGCGCACTCCGCTTCAGACTCCCATCTGCGAAATCTTTGTGCGGGATGCCACCTTGGCAGAGAAAAGAGCAAAACCGGCAATCCCGCCTGGCTTGAGCGGGGCGGAGGATGCAACGCCTGCCACCTGCATTACAACGATGAGGCGACAGCCACCATGAACAGGCTGCAATCGAAGCAGCAAAGCAAGGCCAAGGAGGTACATCCGACCATTGATTTGCAGGTTTCGAACGACCGCTGCAAGAGCTGCCACAGTCGTTCAGGAAGAATTTCGCTCAATTACGAAGGGTGGAATGAAACCGACCTAAAGCCATCCGCTATCCGGGAATCCGACAGCATCAAGGTATTGCCGGACGATCGTGTGGTTACATTTGTTCAGGAAGACATTCACCACCAGAAGGGGATGGCCTGCATCGACTGCCACACTTCATACGAAATCATGGGCGACGGCACGACCAAGGTCCACAAGGAGGAGGCAGTCAATGTACAATGTGTCGATTGCCATCCGGTTGGCAAACCAAAAACGGCAGTTATCGGAACCCTTCCCGACAGGGATTCGCAAATGATCGCCTGGCTAAGAAAATACAACCCCAAAAGCAGGGTCGTGGTAACAGCCAAAGGAAACACCGCGCTGCTGAACACTACCGTGGATTCGCTTGGCAATATCCTGTTGACAGACAAACTGAAAGGTTTGCAGCGCCTCTCCAAGCCAGCCTCGCCGGTTTGCACCAGAGGCGCTGGTCACAAACGGTTGAGCTGCGGATCTTGCCACAGCGCCTGGGTTCCGCAGTGTGTCGGCTGTCACAGCAGTTATGAAAAGGGTACACAGGGTTTTGATATGCTGACTGGCAAGCCAACCACAGGAAGCTGGGTCGAATTTGCAGGAAAGGCATTGGCCGAGCCTCCCGTTTTGGGTGTCAGTGAAAAAGGGGGAGGAGAGATCGTAACCACCATGCCTGGAATGGTCATGACC
>JBBIUJ010000074.1:0-15808 GCA_037440345.1 Prolixibacter sp. | reverse complement strand
GTTTTTAATCCGAACAACACGGAGGAATTGATTTCAATAGAGGCCTCATGCAGTCATCCGGACGGGAAATTCCAATCAGTCACCTCCAAACTGGCAGGTCACCACACGCAGATATTTCTACCATTCAATGGCAAGTCGCCCGGCGCCTATCATTTCAAATGGAGTCTTACCTCCCCTACCGGGAAAACTCTTCTATCCGGTGATCGCGCAGTCAACCTAACACCATTTCTAAATGAAAAATCGTTGGTCCAATCCTGCGTGAAAAGATTAAGGGAAACTGCGACGAAAGCTCAGCAGCAAAGGCCCGATTTATCTGATGCCTTGTTTCAGGAGGCGGAAACAATCGATCGCAGGTATCAAATGCTGCAACCGCAACAAGAGATTTCATTGGCTGGAAATCAGCCGGAACAAGGAGATATAGCCGTGAAAAGCCACGAGTTAACGACAAAAATTCAAAAAGCCATAAAAATAGCCGAATTGGCGGAATCCTCCCTTGAATTGCCAGCAAATACTACGTTGATTCCCTTTGAAGGAGATCTTTGGGAAAGCAAAGGGCGAGAAGAAGTTTTACCGAAAGTTGTTGCCAAAAGCATCACCATTGCCCGTTCGATGGTTGCCGGTGAAAATGAACCAATCTCGTTGAACCTGTTCAATCTGATCGGCCGCAACGTAACGGCCCGTGTAGAAACGGATTCAGTACCTGATGGGATCATGATCAGTTTACAGCATTCGGTCGCAACGATGGATGCATTGGGAAAACCAGCCTGGGATGCTTTGCCCGAACTGGATGAAAGCAGAACATTATCTATTCCATCCCTGTCGTCAAAAGAGCTATGGATCACAATATCCTGTGCCGCTGGGACCAAAGCCGGTCATTACAAGATTCCGGTAGTCATTCGCGCATTGAATGGCATTGGCGTACAAAACGGTCCGGCGAGTCCTCAAAATGTTGCACTACCTACAGTTAAGGCAGAAATTGAACTGGATATTCTGAATTTTGGCATGGCGCCACAAGGGGCTATCAGGCTCTGCGCATGGGGTTCGTATGACAAATCCACCATTCGCAATCTTTTGGATCACGGCAATACAGTATTCATTGTACCCCAAGGCAAATCCAACAGCAATCAGACTGAATTTGATTTTACAGCCCAGGACAAAATTGTGGATGAACTGAGTGGAAATGATGTATTTCTTTTGCTATCCGGTCTGCCGGATGTACTGAAAGAGAAAGATCTCGGAGGCTCAAGTCCCGCTCTGAATCTCTATCTCGATAAGCTGACAGCGCACTTGGCATCCAAAGGAATCGACAAGAAACATTTCGCTTTTTATCCCTATGATGAACCGGGAGGCATTGGTTGGTCGGTAATAAACAAATTGGTGATGTTTGGCAAAATGTTGAAAGCCAAAGACCCCGAACTGCTTGTATATATGGACGGTGGCGGTGAGGCACCCATGTTCAAGGCCATGCAGCCCTTCATGGATGTATGGTGTATCGGTTACAATTCACTACCTGAGAAGAGTCCGGCAATGGATATCATCAGAAACGACGCCGGAAGTATGTTGTGGTCATACGATTGCTCCTATTCCTATGCCCGTCCAATGGGTCCCAACATCAAAAGTATCAACATCGTCGGGCAATTCCGACTCTCCGCTTTGGCCGCCTTTAGATGGAATGCAACAGGGATTGGCTATTGGTCCTACAACCTTGGAGATGACATGTGGGGAAGAACGATGCTTGAATATCCACTGGTCTACAAAGGCACCGTCAAACCCATCAATTCTCGCAGATGGGAAGCCGTCAGGGAAGGGATTGAAGACTACAGGATCCTGGTAAGTTTAAAAGCCAAACTTCAGCAGAACCCTAATTCCCTTTCTGCAAATGCCAAATCCAAAATTGAGCAATTGCTTAAATCAGTGGCAGATCTGATTGATCAAAGCGACCTGGAGATGAAGCTGGGCATGAGCGGCAAAGTGATGGATGTAACCAACAGTGAAGAGGCAGTCAGGATGATTAGAAAAGAGATGATGGATTGTGTAAAACAATTACAAATTAAAGATTAAAGATTGTGGATTGTTGGGCTAAGAAGAAACATTTCAAACAAGTTATAACAAAAAACAGAAAAATCGACAGAATAGTTTAATTTTGTGGTAAACAATATATAGCTATGGAGTCAATCGATTGGAAAAACCTTGCATTTGGTTACAGCAAAACTGATTACAATGTTCGAAGCTGGTACAAGAACGGAGCCTGGGAAGAACTTGAAGTAAGTGATTCAGAGATGCTTAACATACATATGGCCGCTACTTCCCTGCATTACGGGCAGGAAGCATTTGAAGGATTAAAGGCTTTCCGGGGTAAAGATGGTAAGATCAGGGTATTCAGGATGATAGAAAATGCCAGAAGAATGCGGCATAGTGCCAAAGGGATCATGATGGCCGAAGTTCCGGATTCGCTCTTCACTGAGGCAGTGAAGAAAGCAGTGCTCCTAAACGAAAGATTTGTCCCTCCATACGAATCAGGCGCCTCCCTGTACATTCGACCATTGTTGATTGGCACCGGTGCGCAAATAGGCGTCAAACCCGCTGATGAATATCTGTTCATGATTTTCGTAATGCCTGTTGGTCCATACTTCAAGGAAGGATTCAAACCAACTGATCTGGTTATCTACCGAGAATACGACCGGGCAGCTCCTCTTGGAACAGGTACATTCAAAGTGGGCGGAAACTATGCTGCCAGCCTGGCTTCAGGCCACAAAGCGCACGAAAATGGCTTTTCTGCGGTTTTGTACCTTGATGCCAAAGAGAAAAAATATCTGGATGAATGTGGTCCAGCCAATTTCTTCGGAATCAAACAAAACAAATACATTACGCCAAAATCAACATCCATATTGCCTTCCATCACCAACATGAGTTTAAGGCAACTGGCAAAGGATATGGGAATGGAAGTTGAAGAACGGCCCATTCCGGTCGAAGAGCTGGCAGAATTTGACGAAATTGGCGCCTGCGGTACTGCTGCTGTTATTTCGCCGATCAAAAGGGTTCTGGATGCTGATCTGAACAAAGAATATCTGTATGGTACGGAACCGGGGAAAATTAGTGTAAAGCTTTACGAAAAACTCAGGGGAATACAATACGGGACAGAAGAGGATATCCATGGCTGGACCGATGTCATAGAATGAAATAAAAAACGCCCTTCCGGGCGTTTTTTATTTCATTCTATCTTGAACAATCTCCAGCTTTGATTTGCGTCCAGGTAGGCGTGAATTTATTCTGGCTGATATAAGCTGTTCCGGTAAGGTTCAAAGCCTTGATGGCACAATAACCGGTTAGATTCGAATTGTAATAGATATCCATCGAACTGCGGGCATTTTTCAGGTTTTCAAGTCCATCCAAAGAGCTGAGCGAGGCATTCTCAAGAATTTCAACCTTCCCCCGTACGGTTTTTACCTTAGCAAAACCACTAAAATTAACCAACGATGCATTGTCTTGCACCAATAATCCCCCGCCAATACTATCAAGAAGGGCAAAACCATTCATTCCGGTCATGCTGTTACATTCTGATATACGGACATCCTTTTTGATATATTTTATGCCGTTCAATCCCGTAAATGAACTGAGCTTTTCAAGCTTATTGAGGACCACAGTACCTTTGATGGTATCAATTTTTGCCAGGCCGGTTAGGTTCTCAAGATTGTTGCAGGCCACAATGTTCAAATTACTTTTGATACACGGAATATTACTTAAACCCTGTAAATTGCGCAATCCGTTGCAATCGACAAGCGAAATGGAAGTAATTGTATCGTTGACCGGAATAAGATTTGTAAGGCTGTTAAGTTGTGGAAGCGTTGTCAAGGAGAGTGTACCCTTGATCTCAAGAAGATTGGCCAGCCCGGTGAAACCAACAAAATTAGGATTTTCACTAATGTTCATATCACCACCAATGGAGGTCAATCCTGTTAATCCAATAAGTGAAGTAAGAACAGGATTCTGATTAATACCGAGAGAACCAGTCATTGTCGTCAAATTCTGCAGACCGGCAAAAGAGACGAGAGAGGGGTTGGCAGTCACTGTAATTGACGAAATCTTTAGGATTTGCTCCAATCCGGTAAAGTTCACAAACCTGGGATTTCTTTCAACAATCAAAGAAGATCCAATCGTATCCAGAGAAGCAACGCCATTGAATGAGGTCAGTTCGGGACAAGATGAAACTTGAAAATTACCGACTATGTTCCTGAGTGTAGACAAAAAGGACAAATCTTTGTTGGGAATTTTATAAAGGTTAACAGATCCCTGTACCTCAACAAGGTTCACAAAATATTTCTTGTAATCAATTACATCAGAGGAAGATAAAATCAGACTTCCTTTGATTTTATTGTACTTTCCATTCAGAAATCGCTGTAGGGTAGTATCGTTGCCACTGGAATAGATGTTGATACTGCCGTTGAATACATTGGCAGGAAGAACTGTTGGTTCTGTTGTTGTACTACTTTTTTTGCAGGAAAATATAGTTAAGACAAGTGCAAAAAAGAGGACGTAAAGCAATAAATTATTTTTTCTCATTCACAGTAATGTTTCAATGATTGCTTTGAGAAAGACTCAAAACAGCCTGACAAAGAAAAGAAATTTTAAGGAGAATTTCGTGTTTTGGTGATTTATTCCCCCACGGAAAGACTGTTTTAACAACTATTTAGATAGTTCGAGCATTCTGACTATTGGCATCTTTGCTTTGACCATTAACTCTTCCCTAAGGATAATCTCAGGTTGCTCATAAAGCAAGGCAAGGTAGAGCTTTTTAAGTGTGTTTAACTTCATGAAACTGCAATCATTACATCCGCAAGTAGCATCAATGGATGGCGCCGGCATAAAAATCTTATCAGGACATTTGGACTTCATCTGATGAAGAATTCCACTTTCAGTGGCTACAATAAATTTTCTCCCCTCGCTGGCGGTAACGTAATTTAAAAGGGCCGTTGTCGAACCAACAAAGTCAGAAACCAGTAAGATGGGCCTTTCACATTCAGGATGGGATATCAACACTGCATCAGGATGTTCGTTTTTGAGTTCAATAATTTTTTCCAACGAATATTTTTCGTGTACCATACAAGCGCCATCCCACAATACCATATCCCTTCCGGTTACCGAATTGAGGTAATTACCCAGATTTTTATCAGGTGCGAAAATAATTTTTTGATCTTTGGGAAAGGACTCCACTATTTTTTTTGCATTCGAAGATGTGACGATTACATCGGAGAGCGCCTTAATTTCAGCTGAACAATTGATGTAAGAAATCACCACGTGGTCAGGATACTGATCGCGAAATCGCTTAAAATCAGGAGCTGGCGCTGATTCAGCCAGAGAACAGCCCGCCTTCATATCCGGAACAATTACCTTCTTGCCGGGATTTAGGATTTTAGCAGTTTCTGCCATAAAATGAACGCCAACAAACAATATCATATCTGCAGTCGTAGCTTCAGCCTGTTGCGCAAGGGCCAATGAATCACCCAAAAAATCAGAAATATCCTGTAATTCAGGAGTTAAATAATAGTGACCGAGAATAATCGCGTTTTTCTCTCTCTTCAGTCTGTCAATTTCAGCAACATAGTCTATTCCTGCAGGAACTGGTATGTCTACAAATCCACTGTGATCAATCAACTTTGAGAATGTATCCCTCATCTTTTCTTTTTCATTTTGAAGATGCAAAAGTATAAAATCATCCTGTATACAGACAACTTTTTCAACCAAGTAATCTACTTAACGGAGATGTTTTCGAACAAATCAACTACTATGGTAAAAAATGTTAATAAATTATGCTAAAAAGTTAATAAATAAATTGCCACCACAACTTCTGTCATGGAATTAAATCAACAGGTATCGTTATATTTGGAGATATTTGAGCAAATTATGCACTCTGTGCAATCAAAAGTCAAGTTGGACTACCTCAGATCCGAATTACTAATAAATGTTAAATATAGATCGCTCATATTACCTATCGAAGTTTAAACTAAAAATGTGTAATTAAAATTATCATTAATGAAAAACAACCTTTTAAAGCTCTGCTTGACTCTTGTATTATTTGCAAGCATTTTTGCAACTGCCGTTGCTCAGGTTACATCTTCCGGCATAAGTGGCCGGGTAACCAGTGGCAATGAATCGCTCCCAGGTGCCGCTATTGTGGCAGTCCATGTTCCTTCAGGTACCCAGTATGGAACGGTTACAAATGCCGATGGTCGATTCAGTTTGCAAGGTATGCGTACGGGTGGACCATACAAAGTGGACATCTCTTTTGTGGGATACGCAAAAGCCTCTTTCACTGATATTACGCTTGCATTGGGAGAATCATTTGTACTCAATACCTCGCTGAAAGAAAGCAGTGCAACAGTGGCAGAGGTAACAGTAGTTGGGACGAAGCCTTCGCCCTACAATTCCGAAAAAAATGGCGCCTCCATGAACGTTACCACACGACAGATCACCATGATGCCCTCGGTCAACCGGTCTATCAATGATGTGACACGTCTTACCCCACAATCAAGTGGTATGACGATCGGTGGTGGAAACTACCGTCAAAACTACATCACGGTAGACGGAGCTCAGTTCAACAACGCATTCGGTATTGGAACCAACCTTCCTGCTGGAGGCTCGCCGATTTCGCTGGATGCCATTGATCAGATTTCTGTTAATATCACTCCTTTTGATGTCAGACAAAGCGGTTTTATCGGCGCTTCAGTCAACGCAGTTACCCGCTCCGGGAGTAATGAATTTACTGGTTCGGCTTACACCTTCATGGCCAGTGAAAAATACAAAGGCAATAAAGTTGGTAATGCCACCCCTTTCACGAAAAATCCTTCAGAGTATAAGATGTATGGTTTCCGTTTGGGTGGACCGATTATTAAAAATAAACTTTTCTTCTTTGTGAATTACGAATCTGAAAAGAATACCGTTCCCGGGCCACCCAGGGTTGCCGCAACCACAGCAGCTCCTGCCGATGGGATTAACGTTGCCCGTCCGACCCAGTCAGATATGGACATGATCAGTAAGTATCTTAGTGATACCTATGGATACGAAACTGGTCCTTATCAAGGGTATTCCAACGAAAGTCCGGCTTCCAAAATGTTGGCACGTGTTGACTGGAACATTAGCAGAAACCACAAATTCAACATTCGTTACAGTCAGACCAAAGCTAAATCTCCAAGTTATCCAAGTACATCAACATCACCGTTTTCTTCCATCTATACCGGTACCCGTACCTCAATGGATGCCATGTGGTACAAAAATTCAGGTTATTATACTGAAACAAATTTTAGTTCCTTGGCTGCTGAATTGAACTCTTCTTTGTTAAATGGCAAACTATTGAATACCTTGCGTTATACCAATTCATTCCAAGATGAACCGCGTAGTACCGATGGTAAAATCTTCCCGTTTGTTGATATCCTGAGTGGAGGAAAACCTTATGTTTCCTTTGGTACAGAGCTTTTTTCCTATGGAAACCTGCGCCAGGTAAAAACTACAACCATTACCGATGACCTTTCCTGGTCTAAGGGCAAAAATAGTTTTACAGCCGGTCTTCAATATGAAGCGAATGAGACAAAGAATGGTTTCATGCGTTTTGGAACCAGCTTTTATGTATTCAACTCCTGGAATGATTTTACCAGCGGGGCCAAACCTGCCGATTTTGGAATTACTTTCTCCAACACTCCAGGTTATGCACAAGCTTTCCCTAGTTTCAAATTCGGACAGTATTCGGCCTACATTCAGGATGAGATTACTGTAAATTCAAAATTGAAAGTGGTCGCCGGATTGCGCGCAGACCTTCCAACTTTCTCTCAACCAGCCGCAGCGCATCCGATGATTGAAAACCTTACTTTTGGTGATAATAAGTACAGTACCGCAACACTGCCAAAATCCAAAGTGATGTTATCACCGCGTTTTGGTTTCAACTACAACATCAAGGAAGACCGCTCATTGGTACTCAGGGGAGGAACTGGTATTTTCACCGGTCGCGTTCCTTTCGTATGGGTCGTCAGCCAGGTTGGAGATGCAGGTATGGTACAAACCACCATGACTTATGCCGGACAAGCTAACGTACCCGGACCTTTCAAACCCGAAGTAAATGCATACTATCCTACTACACAGCCGGCAGTCGGTCAGATCGCTCCGAGTACCTTTACCATCATATCCAAAGACTTCAAAATGCCTCAATCCTGGAAGAGTAGTTTAGCCATGGATGCCAAATTACCATTTGGATTGAAGGGAAGTATCGAAGGGATCTACAACAAAGACATCAACACTGCCTTTTTTGTCAACCGTGGCCTGAAACCCGGAACTCCACTAAACATCGCAGGGTATCCTGATAACCGGTTGATTTATCCGGTTACTTCTTCAACTACCAGAGGGAATGCCTACTATCAAACGCTTAGCACTGATGGTAAGACCATTACAACCGGAAACGCTGTTGCCAGCAATGGTATGTCACCAATCGTACTTGAAAACAGAAACAAAGGTTATTACTACTCTTTGACAGCCAAACTTGAAAAAGCATTTGCCAACGGATTTACCGGTATGATTGCCTATACCCGTAGTGATGCAAGAAATTTGGTTGATGGTAGCGGCGACCAGGCCTCATCAGCATGGAATGGCAATGCCAATGTAAATGGCGCCAACAGCGAGGAGCTAAGCTATGCAAGTTATGTTGTTCCTGACAGGCTTATTGCCTCGGCCTCCTACAAGATTGAGTATCTTAAATCAATGGCTACCACTTTGTCCGTTGTTTATGAAGGTGGCTCACAGGGACGTTTCTCTTATGTTTATTCAAGCAACATCGTCCGTGACGGTGCCGGTTCAAACAACCTGATTTATGTCCCTAAAAATGCTTCTGAAATTACGTTTGTCGATCAAACAGTCAAGGATGCATCCGGAGCGAATGTTTTATGGACAGCAGCAGCACAGAGCACTGCATTCTTCAACTATATCGACCAGGATAAATACCTTCGTACCCGTATAGGAAAGTATGCAGAACGCAATGGTTCATTGATGCCCTGGAGAAACCAATTCGATGCGAAAATTATGCACGAAATCTTCGTGAAAGTTGGTGGCAAACGTAACACGATCCAGGTAAGTCTGGATATTCTGAACGTTGGCAACCTGATCAATAAAAATTGGGGAATTGCAGATTTCTACAACCAAAATAACATCCTGATTCCTGCAAACAATTCCAGTGTAGTTTCGGGTGGTACTGTCAAACCTACCTTCAGACTTAATCCATACAACAGCAACCAGATGCTTCAAAATACTTATCGCGATAACGTTGGTTATAGTTCAACTTATTCCATGCAATTGGGAATTCGTTACATATTCAACTAAACTGCATTAAGTTTTCTAAAAGTTCCCAAAGTTTTGGTTACGATTAATATTAGCTCGTAACTGAAACTTTGGGAACTTTGTTTTATATATTATCACTAAATTTGCCGCTCCAACAAAGCAACACAACATGGCCCAAAAACCCTCAATTCCAAAAGGCACGCGCGATTTTTCTCCGCTGGAAATGGCCCGAAGAAACTATATTTTTGACACTGTTAAAAGTGTTTTTAATCTTTATGGATTTCAGCAGATAGAGACGCCGGCCATGGAAAATCTCTCCACGCTAACGGGAAAATATGGAGAAGAGGGAGATAAGCTGTTGTTCAAAATACTCAATTCGGGTGATTTTCTTGCGAAGGCAAATGATCATGATCTTTCCGCTAAAAATAGTCAGAAAACGACTTTTCAGATAGCAGAGAAAGGATTACGGTACGATCTGACCGTACCTTTTGCACGTTACGTGGTTCAATACCAAAATGAAATAAATTTCCCTTTCCGCCGATACCAGATTCAGCCGGTTTGGCGCGCCGACAGGCCGCAAAAGGGAAGGTACCGCGAATTCTACCAGTGCGATGTTGATATTATCGGTTCAAACTCCCTGCTCAATGAATATGAATTGATTCAGATTGTCGACAGGATTTTTACCCGGCTGGGCATTAACGTCACAGTTAAAATCAACAACAGAAAAGTACTTGCCGGAATAGCGGAGACGATTGGCCAGGCAGACAGGATCATAGACATAACCATAGCGATCGACAAACTTGAGAAAATCGGATTGGAAAAGGTCAATGCAGAGCTGGCCGAAAAAGGCGTTTCAGAATCGGCCATTCAAAAACTTCAACCGATTCTCAAATTGTCGGGCAACAATGAAGAGAAACTGGACAAGATCGAACAGGTGATCGGCATGTCCGAAAGCGGAAGGAAAGGGGTGGAAGAATTAAGGAGCATCTTTGGATATTTGAAAACCGGGAATGTTGCTACTTCGGTCGAACTGGATCTCACATTGGCCCGAGGTCTGAATTATTACACCGGCGCCATCTTCGAAGTGAAGGCTAATGATGTTCAAATTGGATCTATCACCGGCGGCGGAAGATACGATGACCTGACCGGCATTTTTGGTTTGCCTGATATTTCCGGTGTAGGAATCTCCTTCGGTGCAGACAGGATATACGATGTAATGGAACAATTAAATCTTTTCCCAAAAGACCAGACCATCTCTACCAAAGTGCTCTTTGTTAATTTCGGAAAAGCAGAAGAAAACTATTGTCTGCCCATACTTGAGCAAGTACGGAGTGCCGGAATTGCATCCGAAATCTATCCGTCCGAAGAGAAGATGAAAAAGCAGATGAACTATGCCAACAAAAAGGGTGTCAAATACGTAGTGCTGGCAGGAGAATCTGAGATTGCCAGGAATGAGGTCACTGTTAAAAATATGGAAAGTGGCGAACAAGTTTGCATAAATGCAAATAAACTGGTTGATTTCCTCCAAAAAGGATAAAGGATAGTTTACAAAGGATAAAGGATAAAGTAAAAAGGATAAAGTGGGATTCGAGCTGAATTAAAATTTAGCTCCCCTACCAAAAGTAAAAGACGCTGCAAATCAACATCGCAGCGTCTTTTACTTTATCCTTTTTACTTTATCCTTTATCCTTATTTCGCGGGTTTATCATTGTCTTTATTTCTCATCTCCTGCATCAGGTAAGACCTGAACTTACGCTCTGACCGATAGAGTTTTACCACCTTCTCGGCCGGCAAAATGGAGAGAAATTTTGTATTGTACTCTTCAATAAGCTTCGCCTCTTTCATGTGCACGCCAACCATTTCGCCAGCTAGCTTTCTGTATGCTTCCTCAGTTTTAACAGACTTGTCTTCCGTAGATTCTTCAAGGTCTCTTTTGCGGTCCATCAAATCGAGCCGTGCTTTTTCCAGTTCATTGTATACAGGCCAAAACTTCTGGCCTTCTTTAGATGTAAGTCCTACCTGTTCCGTGATAAAGGCTACTTTCTTGATTTTTATTGTCTCAATCATCTTTGGATCCATGTGTCTCTGCGCCATAAGTTGCACGGAACAGAAGAGGATCATGATGGCAAATAATGCAGTTCTCATGTTATTTATTGGCATTAAGAATTTCAAAATCAGAACAATTTATTGCAAGATATTCAGCCAATCCATCTTTAGAAATTTTTGACTCATCGAATTCATCTATCTCTGAAAGGGAGGAAAAGAATTGGACGTCTGAGGCAAGAGAAGTGTAAGTACTTAACATTGCATCTGTCTGGTCAATGGCGGCGAGATCACTGGAGCTTTGCAAACCAACCAGGACCGATTGCTTTTGACTCCCAAAGGGATGGAGATACAAGGTAAGGAAAATAGCGAGACCGGCAGCAACTCCCAGTGCTGGCCTCAGATAAACAAGCAAGCTTTTGGACTTTTTAGTCTGGATTTCAGATTCCATTCTATATTTCAGCCTTTCACTGAAAGTTTCAAAATAACCCTCCGGAACAGAATAACCACTTTCCATCTTTGGAAACCGTGGCTCTATTTCAATATGTTCGCTTTTGTCTTTCATAATCAATATCGTTACTATGACACTTCAACTTTCAAAAGGTTTAATATCTATGTTACTATTCCCCTTCAAATTGTGCTTCAATTTTCTTCACTGCATGATGATAGGATGCTTTCAGGGCGCCAACCGAGGTTTTCAATATCGCGGCCATCTCCTCGTATTTCATCTCCTCGTAATATTTCATGTTAAAAACCAATCGCTGCTTTTCAGGAAGCTGTAAAACAGCAAGATGCAAGCGTCTTTGAAGTTCTTCTCCCTCAAAATGAACCCCCGATTCAAAAGTTTCTACAAGATAATCAGAAACTCCATCAATTGAAAATATATTTCGCCTCTTTTTTTGCTGAAGAAAACTCAAAGATTCATTTGTTGCGATACGAAACAACCATGTGAAGAGTGAGGAGTCCTCCCTGAAATTGTCGATGTTCTTCCAAACTTTGATAAATACATTTTGAAGGAGGTCGTCCGCATCATCATGACTGACAACAATTTTCCGAATATGCCAATAGAGTCTCTGCTGGTAAGTTTTTACCAGCAACTGGAAAGCCATTTCCCTCTTTCCCTCATTTTTCAGATCAGAAATTAATTCCTTGTCCTTATCGATCATCTCGCATCAACCACAGATAAACAACAACGGTTGGACAAAGTTAACGACTCATAGTTTAAATATAGTACCTTTGCGCCAAAATAGTAAGTAAAGTTTAAAGATGGCTTTAAGATGCGGTATCGTGGGTCTGCCAAACGTCGGTAAATCGACCCTTTTCAACTGCCTTTCGAATGCGAAGGCCCAATCAGCGAATTTCCCATTTTGCACGATAGAACCCAATCTGGGTGTCATTACGGTGCCTGATAAACGATTAATCAGGCTTGCCGAGATCGATAATCCCAAAAAGGTGATCCCCACAACGATAGAGATTGTTGACATTGCAGGACTTGTAAAAGGCGCCAGCAAAGGAGAAGGCCTCGGAAACCAGTTTCTGGCCAACATCCGCGAGGTAGATGCCATTATCCATGTGATCAGGTGTTTCGAAAACGATAACATCATTCATGTGGATGGTTCGATCAATCCCATTCGAGACAAAGAGGTGATCGACATTGAATTACAACTGAAAGATCTCGAAACAGTCGAGAACCGTATTGCCAAATTGCAAAAACAGGCAAAGGTTGGCGGTGACCGTTTTGCCCAAAAAACGGTGGCCATTGCAGAAAGGCTAAGGGATGTGCTGGTGACAGGGAAATCGGCCCGTACATTGGTTTTAACGGAAGACGAGGAGGAGTTGATCCACGATTTTTTCCTGCTTACACGCAAGCCGGTCGTTTATGTGTGCAATGTGGATGAAGCCTCTGCTGCCAAAGGCAATGCAATGACCAATGCTTTTAGGGAGAGCGTTAAAGATGAAAATGCTGAAATCCTGGTCATCGCGGCAGCTACCGAAGCTGATATCGCCGAATTGGAGAGTTATGAGGAGAAGCAGCTCTTCCTGGAGGACCTGGGTCTGGATGAACCGGGTGTTAACAAACTCATTCATGCTGCTTACCATCTGTTGAAATTGCAGACCTATTTCACAACCGGAGCAGATGAAAGCCGTGCCTGGACTTTCGTGAAGGGGATCAAGGCGCCAAAAGCAGCCGGGATCATTCACAGCGATTTCGAAAAAGGGTTTATTCGGGCCGAAGTAATTAAATACGATGATTATGTGACACTTGAATCCGAGGCGGCATGCCGCGAACTCGGCAAAATTGCCATTGAAGGGAAAGAGTATGTCGTGCAAGACGGAGACATCATGCATTTCAGATTTAACGTTTAATCTCCCTTTTGACACCCATAATTTCCTGAATAGCAGAACTAAGGTCCGGATACAGGAAGCTGAATCCGCAATTGATCAAATGTTGCGGATAAACAGATTGTCCCTGGATCATGGTAACGGCAGCTTTTCCATAAATCATCTTCAAGGCAAATTCCGGAACCGTAAGAAATGCAGGGTAACCATATGTTTGAGCCAGAATCTTTGTAAATTCTTCGTTGTTCGAAATTTCCGGTGCAGTCAGATTGAAAATCCCTTCGCATTGGGAACGATCAATCAAGAACTCAACGGCCCTGCAAAAATCATGGTAATGAATAAATGAAAATGGTTGCTTCCCTGATCCGATCTTTCCACCAAGAGCCATTTTAAATAGTGGCATCAACTTGCCTATCATGCCGCCATCCGGCCCAAGGACCATGCCAATGCGCAACAGACATACGCGGGTATTGACCTTCTTTAACGGATCCAGGCAGGCTTCCCACGCTTTGCAAAGCATGGCCAAAAAATTATTGTCAAAGTGCACTGAAGTCTCATTATGTAATCCATGCGAATCATAAATACCAATTGCCGAGGAAGATATAAACAGTGAAGGCTGTTCTTTGGAAGGTAGTTCCAACAGTGCCTCTACCAGTAAGTTTGTCGTAAGTATCCGACTATCCAGCATCTCCTGCATGTTTGTTTTATTCCACCTTTTAATCACAGGAGATCCTGCCAAATTGATCAGAACATCAGAAGTTTTGATTAATTTTGAGATTCGATCCGGCCCTTCCATCAAATCGGATCTTTGGATCAGTACCATTTCATGACCCGAAGCGCTGAGATGGGTAATGAGATGTCGTCCGAGAAATCCGGTTCCTCCGGTAATGACGATTTTCATTGCGAGTTATTTAGGGTTTCGATGTTAATTTATTGAATATTTAAATATGGTGGCAGCAAAACCACATAAACCTTCCAACGTAAGGAAGAAAAAATCAATTCTGGATGTTTTCAAACGGAAAGGAAATCAGCCGGTTTGGAAATTCGCCCTGCTTTGGGTGCTCAAAATCGGCATTTTTGGATTGTTCCTGATGTCGGTTCTCTTTGTGTTGGTCTACATCGGAACCTTCGGCGAACTTCCTGATGCAGAGACACTGATAAAAATCAAGGAGCCTGTTGCAACGGAAGTTTACTCGCAGGATGGAAAAGTACTCGGTAGGTATTATGTCGAAAACCGGAGCAGTGTAAGTTTCAAAAACATTTCGCCAAATGTCATCAATGCCCTAATATCTACCGAAGATGCGCGTTTTTATGAACACAGGGGAATCGACGAATGGGCTGTTGCCAGGGTCTTCATCAAGACAATTTTTATGGCCAACCCCAGCTCCGGTGGGGGTTCTACGCTATCGCAGCAGATTGCCAAAAATATTTTCGGACGCGACAACTGGGGTCCCCTTACTCTGCCCGTTAGCAAAATACGAGAATCCATTGTTGCCTACCGCTTGGAGAAATTATATTCAAAAAACGAAATACTTACCCTCTATCTCAATACGGTACCCTTCGGGGAAAATACTTTTGGGATAGGGACAGCTGCCGAAAGATATTTCAGTACCACCCCTGCCAAATTGACCATTCCACAGGCGGCAACACTTGTAGGTTTGTTAAAGGCCAACAATGCCTATAACCCAAGGCTGTATCCGGACAGATCGCTCCAGAGAAGAAATACGGTGATCAGGCAGATGCAAAAATACAATCATATCTCTGAGGCCGAAGCAAATAAGTTTTGCCAGCAACCTCTGGGTTTAAAATATAGCTATCTGGTATACAACACCGGTCCGGCACCCTACTTCAGGGAGATGCTACGACCTCAGCTCGAAAAATGGTGTTCCGAAAATAACAAGGAGGATGGAACACCTTATAATCTTTATACCGACGGTCTTAAAATATTTACAACCATCGATTTCAGGATGCAGAAGTATGCCGAAAATGCGATGAAAAATCAGATGAAGGAGCTTATATTGCATTAAAATTTGCAGAATCTTTACCGAATAACGTTTTTGAGAAAATTATAAGACCTGATGAAAAGTTAATTGATTTTTCTATAAAAACA
>JBBIUJ010000073.1:0-15891 GCA_037440345.1 Prolixibacter sp. | reverse complement strand
AATAAAACCAATACGTACTATGTGTGGAACGGGGTAAAAACAGAATTCAAGGCTACGAACTTGTCTGAAAACGCTATTGCAATTTCAATTAACGGACTTACAAAAAGATTTTTTTATCAGTTAGGGCGACAGGGGGAACTATGTGTTATCCATAAAAACACCCAACACATCATAACACTCCCCGGATTGATGAAAAATCATCCTAAATCCGATGTACGTCCAGCTAAAGAGACAAAGTCAGGGAGCTCAGAAATCACCTCTCCGATGCATGGTAAAATACTGGAAATATTTGTCAAAGAAAACCAGCTGATTAAAAAGAATGACCCGTTACTTACGATAGAAGCGATGAAATCAGAGAATAAGATTCTCTCGCACAAAGATGCCAAAGTTAGAAAAATTGCTGTCCATGTGGGAACCCAGGTCACTGACCGGATGCCACTTATATTTTTAGAAGATTAAAATGAATGAACTATTAGAAAACTGTACAGTTGAATACAGAAAAAAGATCCGGGCATTTTCAGAGCTCGTAATCAAACCGATCGCCATTGAACAGGATAAAAAGGAGGAGTTTCCTGTGGAGCTGGCTCTAAAGATGGGAGAAGCCGGGTTGTTTGGCATTACTCTGCCTAAAACATATGGGGGACAGGGGCTCGACTATCTCTCCTACATTATCGCGATTGAGGAGATGGCCCGGATTGACAGTTCGCCTGCAGCCACAGTGGCAGCGCACAACTCACTGGGAATTGCCCCTATCTATCATTATGGAACAGAAGAACAACGGTTGAAATACCTGCCGGGATTGTGTACAGGGAAAAAAATATGGGCATTTGGACTCACAGAGACAAATGCGGGTTCCGATGCCAAAGGGGTTGAAACCGAAGCAAAGCTGGTGGATAAACAATGGATCATCAACGGGTCCAAAGTATTTATCACCAACAGCTCCTCCGCGATTGCTGCGGGTATAACGCTTCAGTCCATCACTGATTTGAGGAACGGAGAGAAGGAACTGTCCGTCATCTTGGTGGAACGCACCACACCCGGATATTCAACCGAGCCGATTAAGGGGAAATTAATGTGGAGGGCCGTGGATAACGGGAAACTAAATTTTGACAATTGTGTGGTTCCTGCTGCCAACCTCCTTGGGAAGCGGGGCGAAGGGATGAAAATCATGCTTTCGACCCTCGATGCAGGCAGACTTTCCATTGCGGCCATAGGACTTGGGCTGGCGCAGGGAGCCTTCGAAATGGCCGTTGAATATGCTAAAAAACGCAAACAATTCGGGAAAACTCTGTCCGAATTTCAGGCTATTTCTTTCAAACTGGCCGATATGGCAACCAAGATTGAGTTAGCAAGAAACACCCTTTACCATGCTTGTCGTTTAAAAGACGCAGGATTACCGTTCGGCAAGCAGGCTGCAATGTCAAAACTCTATTGTTCCGAGATTGCAAAGGAGGTGGCTGATGAATCACTCCAGATCCATGGTGCCTACGGATTCTTGCGTGAAAACCACATAGAAAGATTTTACCGCGATCAGCGGTTGCTTCAGATTGGTGAAGGGACTTCCGAAATTCTTAAATTGGTCATTTCACGACATATTGTATAGAAATTATTTACTCTTCCCATGAAAACAGCCTATCAGGCAAAAGAATCCGGACAATTGGGTGATATGGATAATATGGATCGCAAATCGGACCATATCAATCTGGCCATTCAATCGCAAACAACCGTCAACCGGTTGGATGGTCGGTTCTTTTATGAGCCGATGATTTCGGCTTTCCCTGATGGCGAAATGGAGCCAATTTCATTTGCCGGTAAAAAAATCAAAGTCCCAATCTGGGTGTCAAGTATGACAGGGGGACATGCCCTCTCCGGCACCATCAACCGAAATCTGGCGATGGCCTGTAACGAATTCGGACTGGGAATGGGACTGGGTTCATGCAGAATGTTGCTTTCAGACAATACGCTGTTTGACGATTTCAATATGCGTCCGATTATCGGCGACAGTTATCCGCTCTTTACCAATTTGGGGATTGCACAGGTAGAGGAGATCATAGAGAAAAAGAAGACAGATGACCTACGTCGTCTGGTAGACAGGCTAAAGGCGGATGGCCTGATCATTCATGTAAATCCGCTTCAGGAGTGGATCCAACCCGAGGGTAACATCATTCACTACCCTCCGGTTGAAACCATCGAGAAACTGCTGGAAATAACAGATTTTCAGATAATTGTCAAAGAGGTTGGGCAGGGATTCGGACCAAAGAGCATTCGCAGGTTAATGCAACTTCCGCTCGCAGCCATTGAATTTGGCGCTTTCGGAGGGACCAATTTTTCAAAAATAGAAAATAGCCGCACATCACCTGCTCAAACATTAAAATACCAACCATTGGTGAATGTAGGCGTTACCGCGGATGAAATGGTTGATATCATTAACCAAATGGTTCTTGAAGGTAGTCAATTTGCATGCAACCAACTTATTATATCAGGTGGCATCCGTAACTATCTGGATGGATTTTACCTGACACAGAAATCAATCATTCCTGCAATATATGCTCAGGCTTCCCTGTTTTTGAAATACAGCAGGGGCCAATATTCCGACTTGCAGCGATTTATTGCGGATCAGATTGAAGGATACAAAATGGCAAAAAACTTTCTTACCCTGAAAATCCAGAACAAATAAAGCAGCATTTAAAATGACGACAAAACTTGCCGGCTTTTCTAAACTGGACCGGTTGCAAAGGATTAATTATATCATAGAAAATTCGCCATTAACTGCCGATAAAAAGGGCCGTTTTGATGACTATTGCGTGCCGGGAAGTGAGGAGCAGGCATTGCTTCAGGATATGATCGAAAATTACATTGGCAACTTTCCTATTCCGATGGGAATTGTACCCCATCTTTTGATCAATGGTGAATCCTGTATCGTTCCTTTTGTTACGGAGGAAAGTTCTGTGGTAGCAGCAGCTTCCAAAGCAGCAAAATACTGGGCGACCAGGGGTGGTTTCAGGGCTGAGGTGACATCCATGACCAAAAAGGGTCAGGTACATTTCACCTGGAACGGAAACCCCGAAAAAATCACAAAAATATTTCCGGAAATCAGACACAAACTATTCCAGGCTACCAACCAATTGACTGAGAAAATGAGACAAAGGGGAGGTGGCATCACTGAGATGCAACTTCTTGACAAAACCTCAGAACTCCCTGATTATTACCAGATAGATGTTTCATTCGAAACTGCTGACGCGATGGGGGCAAATTTTATCAACAGTTGCCTGGAAACCATTGCAGCTGTTTTGCGGCAGCTACCGGAACTAAATTCCATTGAAAGCAGTGTGGAGATTATTATGTCCATACTTTCCAATTATACCCCTGATTGTATCGTCAGGTGCTTTGTTGAATGTCCTGTCACAAGTCTGACGGAGTGGCACAAGGAGCTGACAGGACATGCATTTGCAACAAAATTCAAACAGGCAGTTGACATTGCCAATCTGGACATTTCGAGAGCTGTAACCCACAATAAGGGGATTATGAATGGTGTAGATGCCGTACTCCTGGCAACCGGTAACGACTGGAGAGCTACCGCGGCCTCTGTACATGCCTATGCGTCCAAAGATGGGAGATACAGAAGTTTAACGACTATTCGATTGACGGATGAAACTTTCAGGTATGAGCTTGCAATGCCATTGGCAGTTGGAACAGTTGGCGGCATTACCCAAATTCATCCGGTAGTGCAACAGACTCTGGCCATCATGAACTATCCGGATGCCTGGAAGCTGATGATGATCGCGGCAGCTTCCGGCCTTGCCAATAACTTTGCTTCTATTGCATCACTGATTACAACCGGCATACAGGAAGGGCACATGAAAATGCACTTGTTCAATATTATCAACCAGCTTCATTTGAATAAAGCAGAACAGGAAATGGTTGTCAGCCGGTTTAACGGGACAACCGTAAGCTACGCTGCGGTGGAGGATTTTCTCAAATACATAAGGGCCAAAAAATGAGTTCTGTCGCTTTAAGAAGGTTTGAATCACGCGCCAAACTAATGGTATCGGGCGAGTATCTTGTGTTAAAAGGTGCGCTGTCCCTGGCTTTGCCTTTGAAATATGGCCAATCCCTGACGGTTGAGGAGAAAGAAGGAAACTCAATGATCCATTGGAAGTCCACAATTTATGACAATCTCTGGTTTACCGCTACAATACTGCTCCCCGACTTCCAGGTATTGGAAACCAACTCCCTGGATATTTCGGCTACACTTTGTACCATCCTATCGGGGGCAAAAACCCTTCAACCCAACTTCCTCGGTTCGTATAAAGAGTACCATGTAATTTCTGCATTGGATTTCCGTCCTGAGTGGGGCTTCGGATCAAGCAGCTCGTTGATTTCCAATGTAGCGGATTGGGCTGGCTGTGATCCATTTGAATTGAACAGCATGATATTCAACGGTTCAGGATACGACATCGCCTGCGCAAGATCCTCATCTCCGATTATTTACCGGATCGGTTACGATCGGCCATGGTATAGGAAGGCAAATTTCCAACCTTCATTCAGCAATCAGCTCTACTTTGTCTACCTGAACCGAAAGCAAAACTCACAAAATAGCATCAATGGACTGGATCTTACCACGTTCACTGAAAATGATCTGCAAGCTATAACAGAATTTACGACTGGTATGGAGAATGCACAAGATCTGGAAACTTTTCGATGGCTAATGGACCTGCATGAAGAATACATCGGTTGGATCGTTCGCAAGGAACCAATCAAGTCATTGCACTTCGAAGATTTTGATGGGTCGTTGAAATCACTCGGGGCCTGGGGAGGTGATTTCATGCTTATTGCATCGGACCAATCAGAGGAATATATTCATAACTACTTCAACAAAAAGAACTTGAATACCATCTTTAAATACAACGAAATTGTTTCAGTCGGCTAATTCAATCAGTCTATGTTAACATTGGGTAAAGACAAAGAGGATCACAGGCAATAATTTTTTAAAATGAACGAAGCGAATATTAAGATAGGATGGAGAGCTCCGGCAAATATTGCCCTGATTAAATATTGGGGCAAAAGGGACCATCAGCTTCCTGAAAACGGATCTTTGAGTATCACCCTGGAGAACTCATTCACCACAACCTTTTTGTCTGTCAGGAAAAAACCCAAAGCAGATGGGATGATTAGCATGAAATACTATTTCCAAGGGGCATTAAATCAAAAATTTGGAAAAAAGACAGAGCAGTTACTTGGTCATTTGGTATCAGAAATGCCATTTCTGAATGACTATAAATTGATCTTTCACAGCGAAAATAATTTTCCCCACTCTGCAGGAATTGCCTCTTCCGCCTCTTCCATGGCTGCTGTTTCCCTATGTTTGGTTAGCATGGAACAAATTGTTACCAAAAGAAAGCTTGGAAATCAGGCCTTCTTCCGAAGGGCATCGGTCATTGCCAGATTGGGCTCAGGAAGCGCCACCCGTTCGCTGTTCGGGGGCATCGTCACCTGGGGTGCAATCGAATCCCTAGCAGGTACATCCGATCAGTTCGCCACCCCGTTTCCATTGCACGGGAGCAGCAGGCTAAAGCATGCAAGGGATATTATCCTGATTGTCAATTCCAAAGAAAAACAGGTATCAAGTAGTCTAGGGCACGCCATGATGGTAGCCCATCCCTACCGGGAAGGACGAAAAAATCAGGCCAACAGCAATATAAGTGAGTTGATAAAAGCAATTTCAGAGGATAATTATCATCAGGTAGCAAAAATAACTGAAAATGAAGCCCTTTCTCTACACGCATTGTTGATGACCTCATCTTCAGGCATCATCTTACTTCAACCAAATACACTCCAAATTATAGAGGAGATTAAAAAATTCAGGGAATCAACCGGACTCAACCTCTTTTATACCATAGATGCAGGGCCAAATATTCACCTGATCTATTTTGAAGAGCAGCGGGAGATGGTGCTTCAGTTTGTAAATGACAAGCTGATCCAATACTGTGAAAACGGACAATGGATTGACGATAAAATTGGGAACGGACCGAAATTACTAACACCTGAATTTGTAATCTAAAATGGACTTCCCTTCAAAAATATTGATGTTTGGAGAGTACGGAATTCTTCTGAATTCAAAGGCGCTTTCTATCCCTTACTTCCGGTTCTCAGGCCGGTTCAGAATGATGGAACGTTCGGCAGGTCTACAAAAAGCAGAGGAATCCGGGTCGAATGAATCTTTGAAAAGGTTACTTCGTTATTTTAAATTAAACAGCAACAAATTCGGTTTTATCAGGCTGGAGCAATTTCAGGAAGAGGTAAACCAAGGATTATATTTCGACTCTTCCATTCCATCCGGATCCGGATTGGGAAGTTCCGGTGCGCTTACAGCCGCATTGTTCAACAGGTATGCCATAGATAACTCAATCAATGATTATCGAAAAATTCAATTTTACCTTGCTGAAATCGAAACTTGTTTCCATGGAATAAGCTCCGGGATAGATCCACTCACCTCTTTACTAAAAAGGGCTTTACTCATTGAAAGCAAAGAATCGTCGGTTGCAATGCCGGATCTGTCAACGTTTTTCGACACCTACACTTTGTTCCTTATTAACGCTCATTCAGTAGGAAATACCAGCGATCTGGTCGCACAATTCACAAAAAGCTACCAACAGACAGAATTCAGAGAGAAAATCGAAAATGAATATATTCCTATCATTAATCAAACAATTGGTTCGTTGATAGCCAACGATTTTGGGTCTTTTGAGACCCAACTTGCCAGCTATTCGCAATTCCAGCTTTCACACTTCGAAAGAATGATACCAGACACCATGAGAAATTATTTTTCATACGGAATTGAGAGTGGGGATTTCTACTTAAAACTTTGCGGATCAGGAGGCGGAGGGTACTTTCTTGCCTTTTCACGAAACCGTGAAGAAGCTGAAAATTATTTAAAAATGAATCATCTTGATTATACTATCGTTTAAAAGTAAAGGATAATGGATCTTCAAAAAGTAATAATTGTTTTAACCTTAATTTTCAACTATCATGGAACAACCAAATAAATTAGTGGTTTGGCTCAATCAGATCAGGGCCAATTTCTTGGTACTTGCAGTACTTCTAGTTCTTATCGGTATCGCACTTGCCTATAAATATTTACCGGAGGGTCACTCCATCCGTTGGATTGATGTGGCGCTGCTCATTTTCGGAACAGTCATGGCACATGCCTCTGTCAACCTTTTCAATGAATATTCGGACAACCTCACCGGGATCGATAAAAACACCAAAAGAACCCCTTTCAGTGGCGGAAGCGGAATGATGAATTCCGGATTTACCAAACCTTCATCCGTATTATTTGCCGCCATAGCCACCCTCCTGATCGCAGGATCAATAGGCATCTATTTCGGTATTGTGGCGCATTGGTCATTGTTTGTCATCATGCTGACAGGCGCATTTTCCATTGTATTTTATACACCGTTACTCACGAAATTGATGTTGGGAGAGTTGTTTTCCGGTTTAACGCTCGGAACGCTAGTGGTTTTAGGTACTTTTATAGCACTCACTGCGACACCCGGGCAACCTTTGGTTAACCTGCTTCCAAATGAGGTAATCCTGATTTCAATTCCTCCGGGTATTCTAACAGCTCTGCTGCTGCTGCTCAACCAGTTTCCGGATTCAGAGGCCGACAAGCAAGGTGGAAGAAAACATTTGGTCATCAAACTTGGGTACAAAAATGCAGCATTTGTTTATGCGGCTGGAGTTGTGGCTACTTTTGCAATCATCATAGTACTTCCTTTGGTTGGTATTTCCTCCTTTTGGCTCTATCTTGGACTGCTGCCACTACCCGTTATTTTCATTGCTGCAAAAACAACGCTGAAGTTTTACGACAACATTGACAAACTAATCCCAGCTTTGGGCGCAAATATTGTAACAGTTCTGCTTACTGATGCACTCCTCGCCCTGGCAATTTTTATTACACTTTTCTAGTCTTTCATGACCATTCCAATACGAAGGCTTCCCGACTGGATGAAAACTCCGCTACCATCGGGGAAAGAGTACATCACCCTGAAGAATCTGGCTGCCAAACAGCAGTTAAACACCATTTGTGTAAGCGGTAATTGCCCAAACAAGGCAGAGTGCTGGGGGGCATCGACAGCCAGTTTTATGATCCTGGGGGAAAAATGTACCAGAAACTGCCGGTTCTGCGATGTAAAGAACATGATTCCCGATCCTGTTGACATGGACGAACCGCTTCGGCTGGCCGAGACCATACAGGCGCTAAAGATCAGACATTGTGTGATCACCTCCGTCACGCGCGATGATCTTCCCGATGGTGGGGCCGATTTTTGGGCATTGACAATTAAAACAATCAAAGAGATTAATCCGGGCATTACCATGGAAACACTGATCCCTGATTTCTATGCAAACGCCGAATTAATCAATAGGATTGTTATTGCCAAACCAGAAGTCATCTCCCACAACATGGAAACTGTCAGAAGGCTTACCCCAAAAGTCAGGGATATAGCCAGGTATGACAGGAGCCTGAAGGTCCTGGAAATCATAGCGGCATCAGGATTAGTCCCAAAATCAGGCATCATGGTTGGATTGGGTGAAACAGAAGAGGAGGTATTCGAAACTATGGATGATCTTCTTCAATCCGGCTGCAGGGTATTGACCATCGGACAGTATCTGCAACCATCCTCACATCACCTGCGGATGGTGGAGTATGTAAGACCGGAAATATTTATTAAGTACCGGGAGGCTGCACTTAAAAAAGGGTTCAGCATGGTAGAAAGCAGTCCTCTTGTTCGTTCCTCCTACCATGCAGAGAAACATATTTATGCTTAACATTTTGAAAATGCAACAGAATCAATTAATAGTAGCCCAATCACCCAAACTAAGGCACAAAAAAAAATCCTACTTTTCTCGAATGAAAAAAATCTCGCACAGTAAGATATTGGATATTATAAATTTAACTGAATCAACCTATATAGTCAGGCTCGAAAAAAACAACTTCGAATTCAAAGCCGGGCAGTACCTCGTTCTGAATATTCCAGGAGAAAACTTGGCCCGCGAATATTCAATTTACAGCGAGGAGGATGCCCCCTTTATCGATTTGCTTATCAAGGAAGTTACCAACGGCAAACTCTCGAAAGAGCTTAAATACATTAAGATTGGTACAAAAGTGGAAATCTCCGGCCCCTTCGGATTCTTTATTCTGAGGGACCAAGAGTTAAACCAGGGCAACCATTTTACATTTATAGCTACAGGTACCGGCATCTCCCCTTTCCACAGCATGGTATTATCCAATCCTAAACTTGACTGCGAAGTGATTCACGGGATAAAATATAACGCCGAAGCATATCATGCGACTGATTACCCAACTGACTATTACAAGGCTTGCACCTCGCAGGAACGCGGTGTCAATTTCTCTGGTCGGGTCACAAATTACCTCAGGGAAAAAGGATTCCGGAAGAACTCAATCTTCTACATTTGCGGAAATTCCGGAATGGTGAGTGAAGTTTCAGGGTACCTGGAACTGGAAGGCATCAGACCGGAAAATATACGAACAGAGGTGTTTTTCTAATCCAGATGACTTATCCTTACCCGATACTTTCAAAATATGAGCCCAAAGCATGTGAGCGTTGCAATAAAAACCATATCTGCACCGGAACATCCAACTGTCAATGCTTTGAGGTAGAGATAACAGACAAGTTGTTGGATTATCTGTCATGCCATTACGACGACTGCCTTTGCAGGGATTGTCTGAAAGAGATGAAGAAACTTCAATGAATGACGTTTAATATTTAGCCTTTTACTGATAGTTGTTGGCTTTTTACTGATTTTAAGCATTATCTTTGTGTAGAGCGTTATCTTTGATTGATAATTGGAAGATTTCAAAAAAGGTGAACAAATCGCTCAAAATAGAGGTTATAGAATTTCTGCTTTTCGGAATTATCTGGATTGGGATATTCTCCATTCCTTTTTTCAATCAATGGGGCTATGCCTCGCTCGACTGGGATAAATTACTCTCTGAATGGTTACGCATCTTTGGGTTTTTCATGGTATTCCTGATAAATATCTTCCTTCTTATCCCGAAATACCTGATCACCAAAAAATACAAAACCTATATTTTTTCGGCTATTTCGATGATTATAATAGTTTCGGTAGCCGGATTGTTTTTAAATTCCCTTCTCTTCCCTCCACCACTGGTGATGCCACCAATGAACCTGGGATCTGGTATTCCCATGGAATTGGGCTCGGGTATGCCTGCCCCCATTGGCTTCAAACCCGAACGGGTAACAGATTACAACTCCATTTCGCTGGTGATCATTGCCAATTTGATCATCTCATTTTTGGTTGTCGGAAGTAGCACTACCTTTAAAGTGATTGGACAATGGCTAATCTCTGATGACCGGCGAAAAGATCTTGAGAAGGAACAACTCAAGACCGAGCTCGCCTTTTTGCGCCATCAGGTGAGTCCCCATTTCTTTATGAATACCCTTAACAACATCCATTCGCTCATAGATCTGAATACGGAAGATGCCAAAGATGCAGTTATTCGGCTCTCCACGATGATGCGTTATCTTCTCTATGAAACATCACAGGGACACACAAGCCTGAAAAAGGAGATAAGCTTTATCGAAAGCTATATTTCACTGATGCAGCTACGCTTTTCCAAACATGTAAAAGTTACACTGGAGGTGCCTGAGGGAATACCCGACCTGCTCATTCCTCCCATGCTTTTTATTTCGTTGCTGGAAAATGCATTTAAACATGGCGTGAGTTACCAAAAGGATTCTTTCGTTCTGTTCAGCATCGGAATTGAAGACAATATGTTAAGTTGTATCATAAAAAACAGCACACATCCAAAGGCTCCCAATTCGGGAAGAAGATATTCCGGTATAGGAATAGCCAATGTTAAAAAGAGTTTGGAACTTCATTTCGGAAGCAACTTTATTTACGAGGTGAAGGAAACCGAGACTGAATATCAGGTTCATTTAAGTATCCCCATTGAATGATTGAAACATCTTAATTCAATACATATTACTATGAAAATCAGATGCATAGCCATAGATGATGAGCCACTGGCTTTAAAACAAATCGGCTCATACATTGAAAGAACTCCCTTTCTCGAAACCATTGCGCTCTGCTCCAGCGCTTTTGAAGCCTTGCGTTTCATCCGGGAAGGGGATATTGATTTGCTTTTTGTCGACGTCAACATGCCTGATTTGAACGGGTTGGATTTTGTTAAGTCGCTCGACAGGAAAATACCAGTCATATTTACCACTGCTTACAGCGAGTACGCCATCGAAGGTTTTCAGGTTGATGCCCTTGACTACCTCCTGAAACCGATTAGTTACACCATGTTCTTAAAATCAGCCAACAAGGTAAAGGCCTGGTTTGATGCGAACACCAAACCATCTGAGATACTGCAAGCTCCGGCGGATTATATATTTGTGAAGGCAGAACACCGGTTGATTCGCGTCTTCCTGGCTGATATTAAATACATTGAAGGATCTAACGAATACATCATCATCCATCAGATCAAAGAGAAGCCACTGACAACTTTGATGAGAATGAAAAATATTGAATCAGTACTGCCGGAAACCATGTTCATGAGGGTGCACCGCTCATTCATTGTCAACCTGAACCAGGTAAAAGTGATCGAAAGAAACAGGATCATCTTCGATGAAAAAATATATATCCCGATTGGGGAGCAGTACAAGGATAATTTCCAGAAATTTTTGGACAAGACATTTTATATATGATTGATCATTAGCTGTATAAAACAATATTTTCAGACCCATATTTATACTTTATGCGATTTAAGAAAAACATAGCAACCAGCGATACAGGGTTTATTTTTAATCCTGGATCGGGAGACTCATTCTCCTCCAATTCCATCGGATCGGAAATATTGTCCTTTTTTAAAGAAGACAAATCCCAGCGGGAGATCATTGAGCTGATTTGTGCAAAATATGATGTGGAAAGAAATCTGCTGGAGAAGGATCTCGATGATTTTTTCTCGCAATTGAGAGATTACAATTTACTGGAAGAGTAAATAACCAGATAGGGGTTATAATTTTATAGATCAAGAAATGGTAACATCACACAACATAAAAAGCAAGAGGAAACTGGTAATTGCAGTGAGCGGACTCAATGCAATCGACAGTCCGGGACCGGGTGTTGCTGTTATTCGTTCCATCAGGGAATGTTCTGATTTTGACGTCCGTATTATCGGGCTCAGTTATGAAGCGCTGGAGCCTGGCATTTACATGCACGAACTGGTTGATAAAACCTACCAAATTCCATACCCATCAGCGGGCGTTGAAAGTTTGTTCCAACGCCTGAGTCAAATCCATCGCATTGAAAAAATTGATCTGGTAATCCCCAACTTCGATGCAGAACTGTTCAGTTTCATTAAGTTGAGAAAAGAACTTGATAAGATTGGTATTCATTCATTTCTACCGGAACTTGAACAGTTTGAGGCACGACACAAGACGATCTTATCCAAGTTTGGCAAGAAGCACCAAATGATGGTTCCTGAAGACCGGATTATTAACCATGTCACTGACCTTGCCAAGGCGGCTGCTGAATTGGACTATCCCCTGGTAATCAAAGGTAAATTTTACGATGCTACCATCGTCAATACCCTGGAGGCTGCCCAGAAGACTTTCTATCAACTACAAGCCAAATGGGGACTGCCTGTCATTGCCCAGAAATTTATCAATGGCACAGAAATAAATATAGCCGCTCTCGGGGACGGGAAAGGGAACGCCATTAGTGTAGTTCCTATGCGCAAGCTTTATATCACTGACAAGGGAAAAGCTTGGGCCGGAATCACGATTGAGGATATCTCCTACATCGAACTGGCAAAGAAATTTGTTAAAGTAACCAAATGGAGGGGTGGATGCGAACTGGAGATCATGCAGTCGGCCGATGGGGTCTCCTACATCATGGAAGTAAACCCTCGTTTCCCGGCATGGATATATCTCACAGCGGCAGCTGGACAAAACCAACCGGCAACCCTTGTAAAAATGGCTATGGGTGAGCATGTTGACCCCTTTCAAACTTACGAGGTAGGTAAAATGTTTATCAGGTATTCGTGGGATCTGATTACCGATGTAAGTGAATTTCAGAAAATATCAGGTGAAGGAGAGTTGTAGATAAAGGATAAAGGATAAAGGATAAAGGGTGAAGGATAAAAATATTAAAATGGAAAAACTAAGATACGAACGTCCGATCATTAAAAAGCTGAATGTTGGTTTTGTCAACAAATTCGGTACACAGGCAAAGAATGAAGTGGTCACAAACATAGAAGGTGTTGGTGTAAAAGAGCTTATTAAGGAATATGGATCTCCCCTTTTTGTTATCTCAGAAAAACAAATCCGAAGAAATTACCAGCATGCTTCCCGGGTGTTTAAGACACGTTATCCCAAAGTTCAGTTTGCCTGGTCGTATAAAACCAATTACCTGAATGCCGTTTGTAAAGTATTTCACCAGGAGGGATCTTGGGCTGAGGTAGTTTCGGGTTTTGAATATGAAAAAGCGCTTGCAAATGGTGTTCCCGGCAGTAAAATTATTTTCAATGGCCCGGACAAGACAGATGATCAGCTGGTTACTGCCTCGCGAAACAATTCGCTGATCCACATAGACCATTTCGATGAATTGTATACACTCATCAAACTGAGTGAAGAGTATGATCTGAAGCCCCGGGTGGCAATTCGTGTGAACATGGATACAGGGATCTATCCCAAGTGGGACCGATTCGGGTTTAACTATGAGAACGGACAAGCATGGACTGCAATATCGCGCATATTTAGCTGTGAACACTTGAACCTGGTTGGCCTCCATTGCCATATCGGGACTTTCATGATGGAGAGTTCAGCTTATGCCATTGCCACTTCAAAATTGTGCCAACTGTCGTGGGATATCAGCGAGAAATTCGGCAGACACATCCAATACCTGGATCTCGGGGGCGGATTTCCGTCTACGAATACACTGAAAGGCTCCTACCTGCCTGGCACTGATACTGTTCCCGGCATCGATCAATTTGCAGATGCCATTACAGATGTTATCCTGGGATTTGGCTTCAGGCAGGAGGAACTTCCTCTGCTTATTCTTGAGACCGGAAGGGCCTTGATCGATGATGCAGGATATCTGCTTGGAACCGTGTTGGCCAACAAGCGACTTTCAGATGGCCGTAGTTCTACCATCATGGATTTTGGCGTCAACTCGTTGTTTACCTCATTCTGGTATGATCACAAGGTTACTCCCGCACAAGAGGGAGGGCAATATACCGAAGAGACTGTATTATTCGGGCCACTTTGTATGAACATTGATGTTATTCGTGAGAATGTCGTGCTTCCGCTGATGAAGAAAGGGGATCATCTGGTTGTCCACAAAGTGGGCGCTTATAACATGACCCAGTGGATGCAATTTATAACATTGCGCCCCAACATTGTACTTTTGGATCAGAGCAGTCATCCACACGTTATTCGTAAAGCCGAAACGTTGGATTATCTCGAAAGTGTGGAAATTGTCCCCGAATATCTGTCTGGGAATCATTGATTTATCTGTGCAGAAACCTGTCCGTGAAACAAGTGGCTAAGATGTATCCAGCAACTATAAATATTGTTTAAGCTTAAGTCGCCAATGAAAATCAAACGGTACCTGAGTACGATTAAAGAAGAGATCCTGCCTGCAACGTTGAATAGTTATTCAATCGTTTTCTTTTTGAATAACAAGTTGTTTGCATTTGGAATGATCTTTATTTCGTTCTTCAATTTCTTTGCCGGATTAAGCGGATTGATCGCCATATTGACTGCCGTTCTGATTGCCAACTCGATGGGGTTTGATAAAATCCAACTCAGAAAAGGGTTATATAGTTTTAACGCACTGTTGATCGGACTGGGAATGGGGACCTTCTTTGATCCGGGAATCGTCTATTTCAGTCTGTTGTTTTTGGCAGTTCTTCTGACCTTGATATTGTCCGTCACTTTGGGCGGATGGCTTGGAAAAAACGGATTACCACATCTGAGTATTCCCTTCGTGATCGGATTCTGGTTGATTGTACTCCCCTCCTCAACCTTTGGAAATCTGGGCCTCACCCAAAGGAATATTTACTGGATCAATGAAGCCTATTCCGTTGGAGGAAGTAACCTGGTAAATTTCCTCCAATACGTGGATTCACTTGCCATCAGTAAACTGGCCGATACCTATCTCCGTTCTCTCAGCTCCATCTTTTTTCAAAACAACCTACTTACAGGATTCATGATTAGCATCTTATTGCTTATTAGTTCAAGGATAGCCTTTTCCCTTTCAATCATCGGATTTATTACTGCCTACTTTTTTGCATCCTTTACCGGTTCTGAAACTGCAGGCTTCTCCTATTACAACATTGGCGCTAATTATATCATGACAGCCCTGGCAATTGGTGGCTTCTTCGTAATCCCATCACGAAAATCATATTTGTGGACAGTTATACTGGTGCCGCTTACTTCAGTCGTACTTCTCTTTATGACCAAATTATTTGGTGAGGTGCAACTTCCCGTTTTTTCACTTCCATTCTCAGCGGTTACCATTTTCTTTATTTACTTTCTTATGTTGAGAAAGAATCCAACTGGATTGATTCTTACCCCCATTCAAAATTATAGTCCTGAGTCCAATCTATACAGTTATACCAGCAACAAAATCAGACTGTCGCAATTGCTCTATTATCCGTTAAAGTTACCGTTCTGGGGAGAATGGATTGTTAGTCAGGGGCACGATGGCCTATACACCCACAAGGGAGAATGGAGCAAGGCATTTGATTTTATGTTGCTCGACGAAGAGATGAAAAGTTTTAGCGGAAAAGGAACAAAGTGCGAAAATTACCACTGCTACAACAAACCTGTCCTGGCGCCG
>JBBIUJ010000072.1:0-15914 GCA_037440345.1 Prolixibacter sp. | reverse complement strand
GTAATTGGGCAGGTATAGACAATGGTATAGCATGTCCCTTTTTCAGAACGGGTTCAAATTTTCTTGCCGTTATCGGCAAGAAAAAATAAATTATGGCGTAAAAATAGCCTATCTTTGCCGATAGAAATTTAGTAAGACATGCAATATCTTTCCGTTGTCGAATTTGCAAGAAAATGGAATATTCCGGATAGAACTGTCCGAAACTACTGTGCCAATGGCAAAATAAAAGGTGCGTTTCTCACAGGTAAAACCTGGAATATTTCTGAAGATGCTGTATTGCCTGAAAAAGAAAACAAGAAAAAATTTAGCGACAATCCTTTGCTCAATATATTGAAAGAGCAAAAAGAGATGAAGCTGAAAGGTGGTATTTATCATCGCACTCAAATTGATTTAACTTACAATTCTAACCGAATTGAAGGCAATAAACTAACACACGAGCAAACCCGTTATATTTTTGCAACCAATACAATAGGAGCATCCAAGGAAAATATTAATGTGGATGATATTATAGAAACCACCAACCATTTTCGCTGTATTGATTTGATTATAGATCAAGCCAAATCAAAACTCACTGAGCCACAGATAAAAGAACTGCATTTTTTGTTAAAATTGGGGACATCGGACAGTAGAAAAGATTGGTTTAACGTGGGGGATTACAAAAAGCTCCCAAACGAAGTGGGTGGAAATGAAACTTGTCCTTCAAAAGAAGTTCCAGCGAAAATGATGGAATTATTGGTAAATTATCATTTAAAAGAACAAAAAACGATAGAAGACCTTATCGAATTTCATCACATATTTGAAGTGATTCATCCATTTCAAGATGGAAACGGGCGTGTTGGACGTTTGATCTTGTTTAAAGAATGTTTGGCAAACAATATTGTTCCATTCATTATTGACGAAGATTTAAAACTATTTTATTATCGTGGCTTACAAGAGTGGAACTACACAAAAGAATATTTGCTGGATACCTGCCTCACCGCACAAGATAATTACAAAGCGATTTTAAAATACTTTGAAATTGGATTTGATTAAGCTACACAAACCGTCTCGTTTGATCCCTCGCTGACGCAGATTTGTAATCTGTGCCCGTACAATTAATCGAAAAGTTATATTTATACAACAGCAATAGCTTGATAACGAATCAGATATATAAACTCCATAATCCTGATTGACTGATAATAAAAAATATTAGGCTTCATTTGTTCGGGCACGGATTACAAATTAGGAGTGTTCGGAAGATTCTATAATTGTTAAACATCTTATAATCAGCGGTCTATTTTTTTGCCTTAACTCAGCCATTCTTTCTGTCGTTTTGCAAATCGAATTTTCAGCTCTTATCAACATTTTTCTGATCGATGTGTTTATAACATTCTGTATTTTAGACATATAAATCCATTTTCAAAATTTATTTTTGCTTCACTACAAGACAAAATGAAGCAAAATAAAGAGATATCGGTGATAAGTTTATTGTCATTATTACCCAACGATGAATTGAATAGGATCGCGAGGGAGACAAATGTTAACCATTATGTGAAAGTTCTTGATGGGAAGAGTATTTTTTGCCTGCTATTGTATTCATTGGTTGAGTGTCAGCGCAATAGCCTTCGTACAATGGAGGATATTTTCAATAGTTCTGCTTTTAAGTTCCTTTTTAATCTTCCAGGCGAGAAGACTGTGAAATACAATTCGATTTCCGAACGATTGTCTGTTATAAATCTGGAGTTTTTCAGGCAATCATACGATTTGATATTCAGTATTTTCAATCAGTACTACAGCCAGGATGAAATTGAAAAATCCAACCTGGTGAGGGTAGATTCCACCATGGTGGCTGAGGCAGCAAATAAACTGAAGAATGGGATGAATGTTGGCTCAAAGACCACAAAAAAGCAAATCAAGTATACGGTAGCCTTTGACGGGAATATCCCATGTGTGGCTGAATTATTTACAGATAAATCAAACTTGTCGGAAGATACAACGATCCCAAAAGTCATCTATAAATACGCCGGAAAAAGTAAGAGTGCTGTATTTGTTTTCGATAGGGGTGTTACTAAGCGGGATGTATATCAGAGGCTTTTGAAAAATGAGACTCATTTTGTAACAAGATTTAAAGCGGATGGAAGATATCGCACCATTGAAGAAATTGAAATAGGTACCAATAGGAAGCTGGGCACCCTTGAATTGGCAAGCGATTTAATTGTCCAGATAGGGATCCCTGACAAGAGAACATTTTACGAAGATCATTACAGAATGATTACGGCCACTAACCCGGAAACCAATCTAACCTATCAGTTTTTTACCAATATCTTCGATCTGGATGCAGAAGAAATATTGCTCTATTACAAAAAACGGTGGGATATTGAGGTGTTCTTCAGATTTCTCAAACAAGAGCTTAATCTTAGCCATATTACCTCGACCAGCGAAAATGGAATGCAGGTCATGCTTTACATGACAATGATAACCTCAATGCTGGTTTTGCTCTATAAAAGGATGAACAAAGTAGGCTATAAAACTGCCGTAAGACGCATCGCCATTGAGCTAAACGAGCTGATTATTAAGCTTGTTGTAAAACAATGCGGCGGAGATCCAAGTTTGGTTTTTCGCTAAAATGCAAAATCAGCAACTCATATTCGCACGTTCTTTAATTTCTTCCGAACACTCCTAATTGCAAATCCGCGCCAGCGAGGGGGCCTGTCGAAGGGTACAGTGGTGAGAGAGGCGCTCCCCTTCAGTTCTTACTGGCGGGGACGTCTACTCGATTAGCTGCTGGTTTTTCTTTCAAATTTGATGTCTGCTGCATTTAGTAACTGTAAAAAACGTCCAATTTCTGTAGATTCTACTGCTGTGCTTTGAGGTTCGTTTTGAATAGTTGTAATGATAGTTTCCAATGTCAAAAAACTTATTGTCACCTTAAAATTACCGTTGTCACTTAATCTATTTAGAAAATTTTTATTATTACAAAAGTCATTGATTTTTTTACTGTTATTGAGTTTTGTCACCGCTATTATGTAATTGAATTTTTTACTATTTGTCTCTTCCAGTATTTTGTCTCTAAACGCTTTTGACCAAATTTGGTCTGTCAACTCACGAAATGATTTCCAAACTTCACGTCCACTAACTTTTTTTGAGTGGTTTTTTGGGTCTGACAACCATTCCAAATGCTTTTCAACGTCAAAGCCGCCTTGCCAAGATTTGCAAGTAACCACATTTGTCGTCTTAGTCTTTAAATTAACAGAAAGTATGTCAATGTCAGAGTGAACGCTATACTTGCTTTTGTCTTCCTTTTTTAAAGTCTTTTGGTCAGGTCGATATTTTACATTGTGTTTTGTAAATGTTCCTGGTTGTCTCAAAAAATAGCCGTCTATAAGTTGTTCTAAAATGTCTTCTTTCATTTCTTCAATTTATGTTGTGTCTTTCTAAACTTGCAGCGAACGTTTCGCAGCTTCCCGCAGACAGGGTTATTAAAGCTACTATTTTTTTGACTGGTATGATTGCCCTGGTTGCGGGTAGTTGCTTATGGCGTGCCTTTTATTCTTTTAATTACTCTTTCATAATAACCTATTCTATCGTCTCCAGTCATTCTCACGCCTATTGTCTGAACACCATTTGCTTTAAATAATTCAAGCTTGTGTTTCGATAGATTTCTAAGTTTTGCCGGATAATAATATCGGATACTATTCGTAATGTTGATCTTTCCTGTCACCATGGCTCTGGCTCTATATGTTAGTAGCCACCATAAATGCATTTCGACAAAATCTAAGTTTAAGCCAAATATCTCAATGTCATGTGTGAAAAAGAAATCAACCCAACTTTCATGTGTAATCTGGTCCCCAAATAAACGTGTTGGAATTGGCGAAAAACTCTTTTTCTTATAAGTGGTTTTTGTCCCAGAAACTACATAATTCCTCATTATTTGTAAATATCTACCATAATGTTCATATCCAAGCATTATTGATCTCGGATCAGCAAGGCAACCATGAATGTGCCATATATTCATTCCATTTGTATAATTTACTCTAAATAAACTATTGGAACTTTCTTTAATAACTCCTTTGTTTAGTACATTTCTAACATCTTTTTGCGTGACTTTCTCAAATGCTAAATCGTAGTTTGTCGTCAAAATATTATTTATACCAGAATTGAGAACCAATTCATGAATCTTATTAGGTTTGAGTCTTCTTGCCTTAGCAGCAATATATCTTTTTAATCTATCTTCCTTTGTATTATAGGCTCTTGCCGAATCGAGAAAAATCTCCTCGTATAAAAGTGGGAATGGTTTGTTGTCTAAAGAAGTCTTTTTTGAAAGTCTTGCATAGTCGATCAAATCTTTTAACAAATTCTGCCATGAATAGTCGGATGTCGAATTATTTATATCATTGCCTATCAAAAGTACCTTTTCGTTCATAGATGTGTCATTTAAGGTTGCCCTATAACTCGCTTATATCCGATTCCCAACTTCTTCTAGACGATGATTTTAAGCTGGGTTGAGGAAGGGTAGTTGCGTGTTATATTTTCAGTAAATTTCTAAATATTTACCTAAACATCAATGCTTTCGTATGAAAATCTTTTTGCAGACAGTTGGTTCCTTGGGATTGGCAAGGATCGCGTGTATGGGTGCAATGGGGCAATGGTTAATATTTACTGTCTGTCATCTCGAAAACAAGCTCGCCCCCCTTTTGCAATTCGTTGTAAGTGATAAAATAGCGGTCCAATTTATTGCCATTCAGCAGGATACTTTGAATATAGATGTTTTTGTGAGAAACTTTGTTGGCCCTGACTGTAAAAACTTTCCCGTTGGGTAGGGTAATGTCAACCTTTTCGAATTGGGGGCTTCCAAAATAGTATCTGCCATCCACCGGATTAACAGGATAGAAACCAATCGCGCTAAAGACATACCATGCCGACATCTGACCACAGTCCTCATTGCCGCACAACCCCTGAGGAGTATTGCTGTAAAGGGTATTGATGATTTTGTTGGTATAAAACTGGCTCTTTTTGGGTTTCCCGATCAGATCATACAGATAGGCCACATGGTGGCTTGGTTCGTTGCCGTGGGCATATTGGCCGATCAATCCGGTTACATCCTCTGTCTCTTCCCCAAGCAACTGGCTGGTTTGGGTGAACAGTGAGTCGAGCATCATTTCCATTCCCTCGTTTCCACCCATCAACTTTGTGAGTCCGGGCATGTCGTGCGGAGCGAAGAAGGAATATTGCCAGGTGTTGCCTTCGACACAATGGGGGTTGCCGTAATCCGCGAAGCGTGGTTGAAAGGGTTCGTACCAGCTGCCGTCACTGTTTTTTCCCCTGAAAAGATGATAGGAGGGATCGTAGAGATTCTTGTAGTAAAGCGAGCGGCCCATGTATTTCGCGTAATCTGCGTTATTTCCGAGCAATTTGGCTACCTGAGCAATACACCAGTCGTCGTAACTGTATTCGAGCGTTTTCGATACGGTCCCGTTTTTCTCCTTGTCGGTCGGGACGAAATGGTATTGACGGTAAAAACCAAGTCCTTTCCGGTCGGTTTCGGAAACCTGAAGCAAGGATTTGTATATCTCATCGGTGTCATATTTCCCGACCCGCTTGGACAAGGCATCGGCCATCAGCACAGCCGCATGATATCCGATCATGGAGCCGCCCTCGTTGCCCGATATTTCCCAATAGGGTAATTCGCCGGTTTGGCGATATTTGGCCAGCATAGAGTGAATGATGTTTTCCTCAATTTTGGGCTGCATCAGCAGCAACAAAGGGTTCTCTGCCCGAAAGGTATCCCAAAGTGACAAGAGGGTATAATGGGTATAGCCTTCGGCTTTCCCGATCACGTGGTTGAAATCCCGGTAACGTCCGTCGGCATCCGAATAACGGTAAGGCGCCAGGTAACAGTGGTAAAGCGAGGTGTAGAAGATGCTCTTTTTGACAGAATCGGCGGTAGTAATATTTATTTTCGAGAGTTCTCTGTTCCATTTTTGGCGGGTAGCAAGCCGCATCTTGTCAAAATCCCAGCCAAAGAGAGCGGCCGTTTTCAGGTTATTCAGCGCACCCTCTTCGCTGACGGAGGAGATGGCCACCTTTACCAACAGTTCCTGGCTTTCTTTTCCGTCAAAAGTAAGGGCTGCGGCCAAGTTTTTCCCTCTCGCGATCCTTGTTCCGTCGGATTCCTCAGCAGTGAAAAACTGATGTTTTCGTATCATCCGTGAAAATTGCATGGCAAAATAGACTCGCTGGTTTGCCTTTCCTTCAGAAAAGCGGTAACCGGTGACCAGTTCCGGCGACCGGTAATTGACCATCGCATCGGTCGTTCGGTCGGTATTGATAAACCCCAGATTGAGGACAATGCTTTGCTTGTCTGCAGTTTTTTTGAAGTGGTAGCGGTGCATGGCCGTCAGTTCTCCGGTTGTTAGTTCTACATCAATATTGTCCTCCGGAAGATTGACCCTGTAATATCCGGGGGAGGCCTTTTCTGTGGCATGCGAAATGACGGAGCAGTACCTTAGCAGGAAGTGTTTGTCGAAAGGCCCTGGATGACCGTCACGATCAATAAATCCGTTTGGTTTGAAGCCCCTTTCGGCAATGATTTCGCTTATGGTCTGATCGCTTTGTACAAAATATTTTTCCTGGATTGGCTGGATGGTTGGCATAACAGATATGTCGCAATAGTCGGCAACGCCTGTTCCGCTCAGGTGGGTATGGGAGAAACCGACAATCAGGCTGTCGGGATAATGGTACCCCGCGCTATATTGCCAGCTCTGGCCGCCGTTGTCGGGACTCAGTTGGATCATGCCAAATGGATAGGCGGCGCCGGGGAACATATTCCCGAATCCGGTTCCCATTTCACCACCGGTTCCGAGAAAAGGATTGACGAAATCAACAGGTTGTTTGGGTTGGGCAATGAGGTGGTTGCCCAAAAGAAGGGACAACAAAATCAAAGAGAGTTTCATCGTAGTAGTGTGAAGATTCGAAAAGAAAGATGCAAAAATAGTTCTTTCTCCTCACAACGCACTACTTTATCCCGTAGTGGTCCCGCAAAATTTTGCTGAAGAGCTTTCCCGGTAGGATATATTTAAGCACAACGGCGAGCTTTTGTTCCAAAGATGCGATGATGTACCGATGGGAAGGGTTCTTGCACTCAACGATACGGACCAATTTTTTTGCCAGGATTTTGGGGTCCCAACCTTTGGATTCGTCATTTTCGATAATCGCGAGTGTCTTTGTAAACTGAGCCTGGTATGGATCGCCTTCCCCGGTAGGAGAGAGAAATCCCCTGCGATTGGCCGAATTGCTGGTATGGAAATCGCCTGGATTAATGACCACTACCTTGATATTAAACTGTTTGACCTCCATCCGAAGCGCTTCGCTGAAACCCTCGATAGCAAATTTTCCGGCAGAGTAAATACCTTGATAGGGAAGTCCCATCAATCCGCCAATGGAGCCAAAGTTGATGATCGTACCTCCCCCTTGTTTGCGCATAAAGGGCAATACGGTTTGGGTAAGCCGGACCAGTCCCAGGAAATTGGTGTGCATTTGAAGTTGAATGGTATCGAACGGGAGAGTCTCTATTGCACCGCCGGTGTGCATCCCTGCGTTGTTGATCAGCACATCTATTCGTCCTTCGTTTTGAAGCACCGTTTCGACGACTTTGTTGATCGACTTGTCGTCGGTAAGGTCCATCAATAGCTCATTCACCATCGGATCGGATCCTGTGGCTTTGCGAACCGTTCCGTAAACAGTATGACCGGCCTTGGCCAAAAGCGAAGCTGTCTCCTTCCCAAAACCGGAAGAGATACCAGTGATCAGAATTATTTTCTTCATGAAGGGATTTTTTAGAATGTGAAAATTGGAAAACGTGAAAATATGCAAATTATTACATCTTACGTAAATCAGTATCCGATCGTTCCTGAATTTTCACATTTTCATATTTCCCAATTTCCACATTTACGGCGCCTATGACAGGATGCCTAGTTTTTTAGCGGCAGCGGTAATCTTTTCGATGGAAATATCAACCTGCGCTTTGGTATGGGTTGCCATCAATGAGTACCTGATCAGGCTATCCTCTTTTGGCACACCCGGAGAGACGACCGGATTGACAAATACGCCATCTTCCAATAATATTTTTGTGAGTGTCAGTGCCCTTAACATCATCCCGAATGAAAATGGAATGATTGGTGATTCCGATTTTCCGGTATCGAATCCCATGGATTTAAAGCCTTTCAGTGCATAATTGGTAATATCCCAGAGATGTTTAATCCTCTCCGGTTCACTTTCCATGATATCGAGCGCTGCCAGAACCGTTGCTGTAGATGCCGGGGTCATGCTGGCGCTGAAAATAAGCGTGCGCGAGCTATGTTTGATGAAATTAATGGTATCCTTGTCGGAGGCAATAAAACCTCCCAGTGATGCAAATGATTTAGAGAAAGTGCCCATGATAAGATCCACACTATCGGTCAGACCAAAGTGGGATGCAGTTCCGGCGCCATTGACGCCAATCACACCAAGTGAGTGGGCGTCATCCACCATGATTGTGGCGTTGTATTTTTTAGCCAGTTTCACAATTACGGGCAAGTTGACGATATCACCCTCCATTGAAAATATACCGTCAACGACAATCAGTTTCATACTGTCCTTGGTACAGTGCTTCAATTTGCTTTCGAGCGACTTCATGTCGTTGTGCGCAAATTTCAGTACCCTTGAGAATGAAAGTCTGCTACCTTCGATGATGGAAGCATGATCCAGTTCATCAAGAAGTAAGTGGTCGTTTCGTCCGGTCAGTACCGAAACAACACCCAGATTAACCTGAAAACCAGTACTAAAGCACAGTGCGCCTTCTTTTCCTGTGAATTTGGCCAATCGCTCTTCCAGCTCAAGGTGAATGTCAAGTGTACCGTTCAAAAATCTTGAACCCGCACAACCTGTCCCATATTTATCAATGGCCTTTTTAGATGCCTCTTTGATCTTGGGATGGTTTGTCAGACCGAGATAACTATTCGATCCAAACATCAGGACTTTTTTGCCGTTTATCGTAACTTCAGTATCCTGATCCGATTCAATAACCCTGAAATAAGGGTAAATGCCTGCCGCCATAATCTTCTGAGGCAGATCAAATTTTGATAGTCTTTCCTGTAAAATTCCCACTTTATTTACTTCTAAAGTTAATTTTTAGTCGCCAAATATAGCAAAAATGGCAAGTGAAAAGGCCAAAATGAACCTTCTTTAAAAAAGCCGGACCGTATCACATGCTTATTTATATTCGTTCTACTTAAAGTTTTAAGGTTTTCACAAGATTACCGGCCTTTCTGGAGCTGTAATTGACCTTGATTTCTCCCTTACCTTCCACCAGAAACTGGTATTCCACAAATCCATAACTCGGAACCGAGATATAGATCGTTTCAGGTTTGTGCTCCTGATAACTGATCTTGTTGTTTCTCAGGTCTGTGATTTTACCGGAAGCGACTACTTTGGCTCCTGTAACTTTCAGCAAATCCTGGGTAAATAATCTGGTACTTATCGATTTGAACGACATGGTTGGAAGCCCCTTGGCATTCTTGAGCCGAACCCTTACCTGGTGAAGGTTTTTACCTATTTCCTTTACATCAAAAATCTCCATGCTGATCTCGGGTGTCTGTTCTGAGGCATATAAAACTACCATGGCATTGCGGTGAACCAGGTCGGGAAGCATAAAGGGATGTGGTAATCGGGAACTCATCTTCACCCAGCCTCCAATTTCAATATCCCCATATGTTGGATGTTTGAATGGTTTCCACTCTTTGTATAACTCATTCAAACCAAGATAGTCGTTGAACTTAATCTGTTCCCTGCTCTCTTCAGGGTTTCCTCCTCTTCTGCCCTGGGAGGATTCCGTTTCTGCTGCGGGAACAACCGGCTTGTTGACATTTTCCCGATAGGTTTCCTGGCTTCTCATGAAAAGTTCTCCAACAAAAGTATAGGAACCTTCCAGATTAAACATGTGTGAATCGGTATCCCCGTGTGTGTCATATAGATCGTAAGAAGGTTGATAAACCGTCCCGGGGGTCATTTTGAGTGCATTTTTGCCAATTAGGTCATAGACAGCCACATCTTTTGGATCTACAAATTCAGATTTGATGGAGGGAGCGCGCAACCACATTCCACCTGAATTGTGAAACGCGAAATTGACGATAATATTTGGCCGCTGGTGAATGTAGGCGGCTATTGCCTTGATGCCCGATGCGCAAAGCGGGAAATTTCCTGCCCCGTTCTGAACATAGTTTGGCTGCCAGTCGTAGCCCCAGTTGCGGTTACCATCGAAATAGCCTTCACCGTCTTCGTTAATTTTCCCATCGTTATCGTTGTCAATCCCTTCCGATCCCAAAAGGGTCCATTCGCCTTTCTCCCCCGGTTTTACCGGTATCATCAGCCTGCTGTCTTCGGGATCAGTCTTGTAATCGCCCAGCGGATCTTTGATGCGCATCATGCAGATGTTTCCATCGCCGTCCAAATCGTCCGGGCCATCTTCGTCCACCAGGCCATCGCGGTCATCATCTTTTGGAATCCTGAAACTTCGGTCGGAGCTGGCGGTTTGGGCATCCTTGAAGAAATGGTACCTTCCATCGACATTGACAACCGGGATGATGTAGTAGACATTCTTGTCGACAACCTTGGTGATTTTATCATTCTCCCCATATTTAGTCAATAACATATTGGCAAAATAGAGGCATACTTCACCGGCCTGTATTTCATTGCCATGGATGTTGCCGTCCACGTAGACTCCTGGTTTTGAGAGGGCTTCACCTGTTTTTGCGTTGTTGATGGTAAGGGCATAAATTTCACGTCCCTCCTCGCTTTTGCCTACCACATCGAGTTTGGTAAGCTCTGGGAAGGCGGTGTGCAGAAGTTTGAGCGCCTCAACAACATCATCGTAGGTATAATATCGGTCGAACCTCAATGGAACTTCAATTTTTGCCCTGTTTTCAGCCACTACCGTGAAGGTTAAACAGCAAATTGCGAACGATATGAATAATTTTCCCATGATTAACCTCCAATCTTAATTTGTTTTACAGTTGCATCGAAAAGCGGTGATTCGATGTGCGCCTTCAGGGCTTTCTTGTCTGTTTTGATGGTCCAGGTAAGTTTTTTGACCTGATTGCCACCTATATCGCCCAGCGGAGTGCGGGGGTATCCTTCCAGAAATTGAAGATTTTCGCCTTCGAGGATCACCACTACCGGAGCAGGTTGTTTGTTTTTAGCGCCCATTGCAGTTGGGTAAGGTAATACTCCTTTATTTTCAACGAACATTTCGAGTCTGTAAACACCCGCCCCAAGATCAGTAACTACCTCCTTCATCAGTTGAATATCAGGGAGTTTCTTAGAGAGTGTTAACAGCCATGGTAGTTCTGTTTTGCACAAAGAGTCGATCTGTTCCACGGGTGGGGTAGAGGTTACAAACGGTGCAATTCCACCAATTTCAACTTTACCAAGTGTAGGATGCGTGTATGGTTGCCATTTCACAAATCCTGCACCGTTGAGTTTTTTGTCAATATAAGCCAGAATGGTTTTTTCCCTTTCGTCGGGATCAGTGGGTCGCGAAGCAGATTCCCTGGATCCCATCTCTCTCGGGCCCATTTCTTTTGGTTTTTGTTCGGCCGGTTTTGGCGGAGTAAAAAGGTTCACGCTAAAAGATGGAACGCCCAGATGATAGTATGCCCAAAGTTCAAATGATCCATCCTTGTCGGGATCGGCCGCCAAACGATCCGTAGAAAATCCTTTGGTTTTAAGGTAAGCTTTGTATTTTTCGGAAAGATCCGTGTAAAATTTCAGGTCGTCGTCCAGTGGATTGACAGCCGCTCCGAGTCCAAGAAACCCGGCCACTGTCTCGGCATTCATCTCCTGTCCGCCCCGGCTGGGTATGGCGGTTTTGAAGAGCTCAACCACTTCCTTCATCGAGTAGGTTTTATCGGGATCTGCGCCAACCCGCGATGCAAAACGGGCAGGTATCTTAATGCTCTCCATGTTGGCACCACCTTTTCGTCCACCGCGCGGAGGGGCCATGCAAAAATCGGAGGTTCCCAGGGTGTATACCATTGCAATTTCAGGATGATCAAAGATATATTTCATGACTCCGTATGTTTCGGGAGCTTCCCCCGGCCACAATCCCGTCTCTTTTGCATTGGATTTAAAAAGGTGGGGAAAGTTGATCCCCGGATTGATTCCGCCCGGACCATCTTCATTGATCTCTCCGTCGCTGTCGTTGTCAATACCTTCCTGATAGAGTTTGTATTTTCCTCTTTCCCCTTTGGCTGGATCTGCTTTGGCCATGATCCTGGGATCCTTATCAGAAATAATATAGGTACCCTCCGGATCCTCGACCCTGATTTGAGTGATCCAACCATCACCATTAAGATCTTCCGGACCATCTTCGTTAAGTTGATCGTCCTTGTCATCATTGACTGCTTCATCGTTGACGGTACGTTCCCACTTAACCTTTGAGAAGTAACCGACAGTGGCATCCGGATTGGGTAGCGGCACGATCATCCACTTCACCTTTCTGGTGTAGTTGGCCGAATCGAGTAGCATCTTTGCCAGGTAGAGCGCTCCTTCAGTAGAAATGGGTGTTTTTCCCTCAAAATTAGCCCCGACAAAAATGGCAGGCACGTTTTTGAGCTCTTTCCCAATCTCCAAAACGTAAATAGGCTCACCTCCGGGACTCTCTGCAATTTTGTGCAGAGCGGCGGTGGCAGGTGATTTTTGCTGCAACAATATCAGCGCTTTCTGAACTTCGGAATTGGTTTTGTATTTGTCGAACGATAGGCCATTTTGAGCCTCAAGATTCACTCCAATCGCAAGAATAGCCAGGATCAGCAAGTTGCGTAGAACATTTTTTATCATCTGGTATAGTTTGAATGGAAAACTCGGGATGAGTTTGTTTTTACAGTATGTGAAAGTAGAAGATAATTTTCAAAAAATAGTCCTCAATCCCATATTATTTTAAAAAACCATGAGGAAGAATTCATTTTCCTTGGTCTCAAAGTCCATTCAAGCTATTTATATTAAATGTTATTTACTGATTTGTAGTTACTTAACTGGTGATTTTAAATTAGCCTCCAGCCACTTGTTTATCATTTGCAAGCCGCTTAATGCCGAATTGTCATTGGGACGTATGATCAGCGCTTGTTGAAATAGTAATTTCGCATCCGTATGGCTGTTGTTGTTCAGCTTCGCCCAGGCAAGCATAATGACCGAATCGTAATCAAGCGGATAAAGGTTGACAACTTTTTCAAAGAGGTTTGTGGCTGCCTTGTAATCCTTTCTGTTGAAATAGATCACGCCAAGCCAATAGTTTGCAGTTGTATTTAGGGGATCTATTTTTAGTATTTCCTGGTATTGCTCTTTTACTTTTTCCCAGTTTTCGATGGCGCTCAATGGTTTTACACATCCCAGTCTGGCCTCTATGGCATAAGGTTTTAATGTAATTGCTTTTCTGTAAAAGGTGATAGATTCCCCATATTGCTTGGCCAGATAATTTAGCCAGCCCAAACGGATGTTGGAGATGTAATCGCCCTCCTTATAAACAGGCTTCATCTCATCTATCGCCTGAATATAATTTTTTTGATTTTCTGCAATATAGCTTTTGCTGAAAGAGGCTTGTAATTCAGTAATATTTTGAGCTTGCAATGCCAGAGACATCAAGAATAGTACACTGATTATCCAAAATTTCCTTAAAGTTTCCATTTTAATCCTCCCGAATATGAATATTGATAATAGTAATTATTGTTTGTGCTATTGCTCATCTTTTGTTGATCGAATGTGAAATTGCCCAGAACAGACAAATGTTTGCCGATGAAATAAATCAATGAGATTCCTGACCTGAATACAGATGGGTCAACGGAATTGTATACGTAAAGCGCATTGAAAGTGTTGTAGTTTTTTAGATCTCCAATTGTGATATTTCCTTCCGTCCATAGGTTTTTAGAAATCTTCAATCCTGCAGTCTGCGAATAGATGGACTTAAGGGATTTACTTTCTGACTTTCCAACCAGTGACCCGGTAAGGTATATATTTGATCTGCCCGGTATAACTATACCTGCTTGCAGACCTATCTGTTTTGTCAATACTGAAGAAGCTTTTAGCAACGAGGCATTTGCCTCAAAAGTGAACCGGTTTAGATGTGTCGAGATTGCCAACAGTCCAAGATTTCCAGGGTAGGAGAGATTTCCAACATTTGTAAACAGGTGGTGATAAGCGCCTTTGATCTGTAAGGAGGATATGAGATTCCATTTTATAATGGCGACGTACTCAGGTTGTCTGGTAAGAACATTGCTTATTATCTGATCATAATAAGAGAATCCCTGGTATAGCGAAAAATTATATCCCAGGTCAGATTGAATCCCAATTCTGTAATAATTTTGGTTGGAACGTGTGGTTGTTTGATTGGTCTTCAAACTAAACTCAGTATCGACATAGTCTACCGGATTGAATCTCTTGACTCCTAATTTTTTCTTCGCTTCGTCGGAAAGTTTGCCAGCGTATAACCTTGTGTTCTCGGAGCCTGAATTTAGGGCGGAATAGTAGAGATATTCCTTTGTAAATTCATCATTCCGGTCAAATCCCAATGCCTTTTCATATTGAATTCCTGATGAGGTGAAGTCTCCGGTCATAAAATAGGCATAGCCTGCTCGCTGACGCATAAATTTGGAGTCAACACCTTCGTTGAAAGCAACATTGGTCAGGGTGATCAATTTGTTCCACTCACCCTGCAGGTAATATTGATAAGAGAGGCTGTCGGCTTTTTGAAAACCAAGTTTCGCCTGGGAGAACCCTAAAAGCGGAAGGCAGAAAAAAGCCAAAATTATATACCTGCGCATGTTGCTTCAATTTTGATGTTATTTCTTGAAAAGGTAAATTTCTCGATTCTATTGTTATTTAGAAGGATGGTCCCACTACTCTCATTCCTGGTCTTGCCGAAAACAGAGAGGTCAATTTTCGAAGTAAGTGTCAAGGATTGCGGGTGGTACGGATCGTCACCTCCTGTTTGTAAAATGGAATAATCGGCCTTGACCCTATTGGTGAAGGGAGCTATAAAATCATGAATCCATATCATCCCATTTCTATTAGGTAAAGCATTCAAAGGCAGTTGATCGGATATCTCCAGGTTTTCGTAATGTCCCAGCAATACCTTGAATGCGGTGAGGTAAAAATAATAGAGCAAAGAGTCCTTACTTCCATAGAAGGTTGTAAAATACAACATGTTCCCATCATTGATATAATAGGCAGAACTCTTTGTTGAACTGCAGTAGAGATAGCTGTAATTGTATGCATCAGTAAAGGCTTCCCACCCTTCGGTCTGTCCGGCGCCACTTTGGTCTGTATAGTTGAATTTCAAAATGGTCCCAGGCGATAGGTCAAATGCCTGCTTCAACAGGTTATTGGATTGCAATCCCGAAATAATTTCGCCTTCCAAAGGATCTGTAAAGGAGAACAATTTTTGACCATTTGAGCCTGAAAGAAGGTAGTAGGAGAAGGGATAGCTGATAGTCTTGGAACCTGGTTTAGGTGAGGACTGAACCTGAAAATGCAGATGTGGTTGGGGAGATCGACCTGAGTTACCGCAATTTGCAACGATATCCCCACACTTCACATGATCTCCCTTGGCTACTTTAAAACTGCCTTTACGCAGATGCGACAATTGGGTGTACAATCCTGGTAAGTGTCTTATAATAATTGTATTGCCCCAATTGTTGACCAGCTCCTGTTTGCCAATCTCATTGTCCTCAATCGTATCAATTATCTCTTCAACAACACCATCTGCCGGCGCCAGGACAGGTTTGTTGTAGCAGTGGTAATTTTCGCACTTTGTTCCTTTTCCGCTAAAACTTTTCATCTCTTCGTCGAGCAACATAAAATCAAATGCCTTGCTCCATTCTCCCTTGTGGGTATATAGGCCATCGTGC
>JBBIUJ010000071.1:0-15925 GCA_037440345.1 Prolixibacter sp. | reverse complement strand
AAGAAAAGAAAAAGTAGCAAAAAGTAAAGAAAATCAACAACATACACAATATTTCAAAGAACTAGTAACAATTTTTGTTTGTAACTATACAAATCTAAATGTACTCAAAGGTTATCACAAAGTACACAAAAGAGATACATCGTATTTTATTTATATGCTCTTACCAGCAATCCGGTTCCCGACTTGTTGGTTCGATTTACGTCAATGAAATTCAGAATCGCGCAGAATGGGAAAACAACCAGGTAATAAAAAGGGAGCAGCAGATAAAATATTTTGGAAAAATCCAGCAGAAGGATGGGATATTTCATCGACAATTTCCAGGCTACTGAACCGTATTTGCCATAGGTATAGGAGGTTTCGACCTTCGAAAATCCAGCGGTTAGTAATTTAATACGGATGTCTTCCATGTTGTACCCATCCCTGACATGCTCTTCAATAAAGCCATGCATTCCCTCCTCTTCGTGGTTGTCAGCATCGGACCCCCCTTGGTCGGAAGGGGTCGAAATCAGCAGCATACCACCAGATTGCAGGGATTCACTAAAATTTTGGAAAACCAGTTCATCTTCCAGAATGTGCTCCATCACATCGACGGAAAGGATCAGATTGAATTTGCCGGGTGTTTTAAATTGGGTCAGATCTGCCACCTCAAACGAGACTCTATCTCCTTTCCCGATTCGTTGAAAGAATCGGTTGCAGTCGTCGATCTGTTCCTGTTTGACATCTACACCCAGAATTTTAGCGGAGGGAAATAGTCGAGATATGCCATAACAATACTGGCCAAATCCTGATCCTGCATCCAGAACATTTTTCACAGAAACTGTGCTGTTTTGCTGCAATACCTTTAACGCCTTGTTCACATGCCAGGTCCTTAGCAGCAACAGATCCAGCATGCGATAGAACAGTTTTCGCAACAATGGTGAGCTGTTGAAGAGGTTTCCCAGTTGGCGTTTGATCGGATCGTAATGCATTGTCAGGCGATATCTTTAGGTAAAAATAAAATTCGATCTAAAAATTCATCATTAATCAACATTTTCCATTGTCAATTTTCAATTGTCCATTGTCCATTATTTCAACAGGTTATCAATTTTCTCGATATAGTCCAGGCTGTCGTCGACAAAAAACTCCAACTCAGGAACATGCCTCAGCTGGAAACGAACGGCATGGCCCAATTCCCCGCGAAGATGCCCTTTGTGTAATTTGATCTCGGCCATCACTTCTGCGGCGCCCTGAGAAGGAAAAATGCTGAGGTAGCACCTTGCCAGGGACATATCTTTGGTGACACGAACGGCAGTAACGGAAACCATTTTTCCTTTGGCCAATGTGAGCGCCTCCCTCCTGAAAAATTCGCTCAGCTCTTTTTGGATGAGCCGGCCAATCTTGTTCTGTCTGGTTGAAAATTGTTCCATGATGATCCACTTAATTTTAGACAAAAATAGGCAAAATCAGCGGGTTCTTTATTTTTTTCTATTTTGGACCAGTTAAAAAAGATTAACCGGCCATTTTAGAAAAAATAAAATTCTACTTTTGGTACAAATCAGAATGATTAGGGAAGGAGCCTTAAATCAGCAAACTAAGTTTGCCTTGGTTCCTGTTCTATAATTAAAAACCAAACAAAAATTATAACGATGAAGGAAAATATTTTCAAATTGTCGACAGATCAGCTGAAAGAGATTGCACTTGATCTTCAGCAAAAGGTGGAAAACGGATTGAACAATCCCAATACTGAAATTCAATGTATTCCGACTTATATCAAGCCAAAAACGTTGGGTGTGGAAGGTCAGGCGACTGTCCTGGATTTGGGTGGTACCAACTACAGGGCTTCTGTTGTCAGTTTCAAAGACGGTGAAACCGATATTTATCCTCCTGATGGCTGGAGCAAAGATCTAAGCATCATGAAAACGAAAGGGTTTTCAGCAAATGATCTGTTCGCGGAGCAGGCCTCCTTCCTCAAAGATCTTAAAATGCCTGAGAGATCCCCCATCGGTTACTGTTTCTCCTATCCTGCAGAATGTTTGCCGGATGGTGATGCCAAACTTCTTCGCTGGACCAAAGGTGTAGACATTCCGGAGATGATCGATCAGCCGATAGGCAAACCGCTGAAAGAGTTCCTGAATACGCAAAGCGAAGCCGAATTTACGGCAGTTAAGGTGATCAACGATACGGTGGCCAGTCTTTTTGCCGGACTGTCTGATAGTTCTTATGATGCCTACATTGGCCTGATCGTTGGAACGGGTACCAACATGGCAACATTTATCCATTCCGACAACATCGGCAAACTCGACAAGGAACTGAACTGGCAAGGTCTTACCCCCATCAATCTCGAGTCGGGAAACTACCGTCCATTGCACCTGACAACCATCGACGACCAGGTCGACATTGCTTCGGGTACACAAAATGCTCAGCGCTTTGAAAAGGCCGTATCCGGAATGTACCTCGGCAAAATTTTCACCACCCTCTTCCCGCTGGATGGTTTCGATGAGAAGTTTGATGCCAAGTCCCTCACCGATCTGATCAACAAACCGGAAAAGCAAAAGAAGAAACATGTTCGTGCTGCCCGTCGAATCTACAAACGCTCTGCCAAATTGGTAGCGGCTTCCCTGGCCGGACTGGTTGCCGTGATGGTTTCACACAATCCGGAAATCAAAAAAGTTTGCCTGACGGCGGAAGGTAGCCTGTTCTGGAGTAAGGTTAAGAGCTGTAAGGCTTACAACAAGCAGGTTTCCAAATATCTCAAAATAGTTTTGGCGGAGCTCGGTCACCAGGATGTTAAGGTGAAAATCAATGAGATCCACAACGCCAATTTGATTGGATCGGCTGTAGCGGCATTATCCTAAAAGTAAGTGACTAAAGTGCCTAAAGTGAACTAAAGTGCCTAAAGTTGGGGACTCTCATCTCCTGAGCTAATCAAGCAAAGGACGAAGTACTTTAGTCACTTTAGTTCACTTTAGTCACTTTAGTCACTTCTTCATGGTCGAATTTCTCCAACATTACGGGCTCGCAGGGCTTTTCTTTGCCGGCTTCCTTTCCGGTTCCATCCTGCCTTTTAACTCTGAGGCCGTCATGTCCGTGCTGATACTGGCGGGAGTAAACATCACATCATGCATCGTAGTTGCAACGGCCGGGAACACCCTGGGCGGGATTTCCATCTTTTACCTCGGTTACCTGGGAAACATGAAGTGGATCGAAAAATATGGAAAAGTTAAGATGGAGAAGATTCATGCCATCAATCCCAAGTTGCAAAAATACGGACCCTTGTCTGCCTTGCTCTCCTTTGTCCCGATTATTGGAGATGTACTTGTACTGGGTCTTGGATTTTTCCGGATATCTCCCAAACTCACCATGATTTATATGTTTATAGGGAAAACCCTGCGTTATTGGGTTCTGGCAGAAACAATTAAACTCATGATGTAAGATTTTCGATTTTCGGACCTTGTTACATTTGTTTATTTTGAGTCCTTTGTGCCATCCTTTGCGCCTTTTTTGGTAAAGATTTTAAAAATTCACCACGAAGGACACAACGGTTACACGAAGGTAAACGCAAAGGAGACGCAAATATCACTAATTTTGATTTTCAATCGTCCAAAATTTTATGAGGGTAGTCGTTCAAAGAGTTTCCCATTCGTCTGTTACAGTTGATGGAAACAGCGTCTCTTCCATAGGCAAGGGGATGTTGGTATTGGCGGGTTTTGAGCATACCGATACAAAAGAAGATCTGGACTGGATGAGCGCAAAGATCGTCCAACTCCGCATTTTTGCTGATCAGGAGGATGTCATGAACCTATCGGTGAAAGATACAAATGGTGAAATTCTGCTGATCAGTCAGTTTACCCTTCACGCTGCCACCAAAAAGGGGAACCGACCATCCTATATCAGGGCAGCGCCTCCTGAAATTTCCGTTCCTTTGTACCAACTGTTTGTGGATAAGCTATCAGAGCAGTTGGGGAGAGCTGTCAAAACCGGAATATTCGGTGCTGACATGAAAGTTGAGTTGCTCAACGATGGACCAGTCACAATAATCATCGATTCGAAAAACAAAGAGTTCTGATGTTTGTTAACTTATTTAAAAGAGGTAAGCTATGAGTCTGATATTCGAGAATTACGAGCGCACTTTCCATGCCGGAGAGGTGAAGAATGGTCTGGAGGCCATCCGGTCAAAAACGGGTGCGACCCTGTCCAAAAGTGATATGAAGCTGGCATTCTCCTGCATCGATTTAACCTCACTTAGCGCAGAAGATACTCTGGAGAAGGGACGGTTACTGGCAGAAAAGGTCTCGCTTTTTCCGCGTCATTTTATTGAATTGCCCAATGTAGCTGCAATCTGTGTCTATCCAACACTGGTAAAGGTCGTTCGTAAAAACCTGAAGGACCACAATGTGGCATTGGCCGCTGTATCAGCAGGATTTCCCTCCTCCATGACCTTTCTTGAGGTAAAGAAGCTGGAGACTGCTATGGCTGTGGCTGCCGGGGCTAATGAGATCGATATAGTGATTTCCATCGGCACATTTTTGGAGGGGAACAGTTCAGAAGTAATGAAGGAGATCTCGCAGATAAAAAGTAGCTGCGGAGAGGCTCATCTTAAGGTTATTCTTGAAACCGGAGCGCTTAAAACTGCCGAAAATATCTGGAAAGCTTCCCTGATGGCCATGGTGGCCGGCGCAGATTTTATCAAAACCTCTACCGGGAAAATGGAACCGGCTGCCACTCCTGAAGCTGCCTGGGTAATGTGCAGCGCCATCCGCGAATTTTACCGGATGACCGGAAAGAAAGTGGGCTTTAAAGCTGCCGGTGGAATCGTGGAGAGTGCTGATGCACTCATTTATACAGCCATTGTAAGGAGTATTTTGGGTGAGGAGTGGCTCCATTCTCAACTATTCAGAATTGGCGCCAGCCGTCTGGCAAATAATTTGTTAACTTCAATAACGGAAGAAAAGATTTCGTATTTTTAGGTATCAAAAGGAAGTGCCTAGAGTGACTAAAGTGAACTAATGTGCCTAAAGTACTTTCCCAATATGCAAGAATAGTTGGAGTTCATAACTCTAGTCACTCTAGTCACTCTAGTTCACTTTAGTCACTTTTAATCCAATTACCATGGAAGCAACAACTGATCCGATTTGTTGTCCTAAATTCGATCCCATCCCATGGGACAACGTCAATTTTGAATGGAACGACAAGCTCTTTGTCAAAGGTTCCGTCTGCACCTTCTTCTACATGCCATTAAATTTTGGCAGTGTCATGAAAAAACTGAGCAAGATTATTGCAAGCGCCGGCGCCGACTGGTCAGAGGGACTCTGCTTATCTGATATCACTTCCAAATGGAACATGGATTTGTACATTCATGTTGACAAGCCGGTTCCGGCTCTTGAAAGCAAAGTTTTTACAGGTAAGTTCTACAGCAAAGTCTATGAAGGCCCCTTCAGGGATACCGGCAAATGGTGTAATGATTTTGATCGGGTCCTTGCTGAAAAAGGATACCAAAAACAAAAAGTTTACCATTGGTACACCACCTGTCCGAAGTGCGCCAAAAAGTATGGCAAGAATTACGTGGTGATGATCGCTCAGATCGGATAAAAAGGGAAAAACCTGACGCGATTTCTGCTGAAATAGTTTAAACTAGTCTCTTTTCCAGCGACTGAACAAAAGTCGCAATAGGACCTTGTCGGCAAACAGTACGAAATTTAAAGTGACGAACAGGAAAGCGATGGCTACCCAATTCGTTTCGCAAAACTTATACGCACGAACCAATAGATCTTTGTCAACAAGATAATAGATCCCTGATGCTGCGGCAATCAGGCAGATAAAAATTGCCGTTAGGAAAAAATAGTCATGAAGGTCGGTTTTCCATCGTTCACGCCTGACGACGGAGGTGGCTACTTTTCGTGCAAAATCAACAGATAACCGGAAATCGGGCTCCCCACGGAACGATCTATCCAAAATTTCTGTCAGTTCATCCTTTCTCATTGGATATCTCCTTTACTAATTTTAAACTGTTTTCGTCGACAATATGTTTTAGCTTTTCCCTCAATAACGCTTTTGCCCTGAAAAGGTAACTTTTAACAGTTCCCTCGGCCATCCCGGTTATCTGTTCAACTTCCTGGTAAGAGAACTCCTCCAGATGAAATAAGGTTACCACAGTTCGGTACTGGATAGGGAGCAGTTCAATTTGCTCCCGGATATAGCGCTTTAAATCAGTTATTTCATAATTTTCCATCCTGAAATCTGCTAGGTTGCGCAGCGCAATGGAATCATCCGGATTAACCTCATCAAATTTCCTGAACTTTCGCAGATAGTTGACACTGGAATTGTACGCGATTGTTGCGATCCAAGTCGACAACTTACATTCATTTCGGTACTTGCCAAGGTTTTGATAGACCTTTATAAATACCTCCTGACAAACATCTTCGAGATCATCCTGCCGCTGAATCAGCCTTCCGGAAATATGCACCACTAATTTCTGGTAACGATTTACCAAAAATGTAAATGCGTTCATGTTCCCGTCGAGTATCTGGCTGATTAGTTCAGTATCGTTCATACTTACAGTTTGACACCATTTTTCAATAAATGTTGCATTTTTTGTCAATAAAAAAAATGAGCAGACATTGCAACATTTTAAATTATACTGTTGTCACATGATACAAACACTTTAAAAATCCAAAATTATGGCAGAAGTATTAATGGCAGCAGTTGTTTTTTTTGCCTTTTATCAGATCATCAAAAATTTTACTGACTTCCTGCTCAGAAGGAAGATCATAAGGGCCGGGCATTTCGATAGTGCTGGTATTCTGGAGCAAAAAATAGCTTCACCGGTAGCCGAAAATCAGGAGGTCAACAAATATCCTTCCCTTAAATGGGGATTGGTGGCATTCTTTGCAGGACTGGGATTTATTTTAATACACGAGATGGGCCCGGGGATAGGCAATGAGGAAGCTTACCGTGATTATATGCATCAAAGTCTTTTGCCATTTGGCATCGAATTGGTCTCTATTTCCATGGGCTTTATTGTCTATTTCCTGATCGTCAATTTCAGCAAGAAGAAGTAAGAACAGATATTTGATTTTTGCCCGTCAGGGCATTAAGCTCCATGGAAAAATTTGATTGTAGAATCCCGTTTTTCCCGTCAGGGAATAAACAAAGATCAGTTACCTATTGAAAATAACTGATTTCGAATAGTATATCCCCTACCGGGGAAACCTGATCTTTTGAACTTTATTTCTATTGAGCTTAATGCCCTGACGGGCAAAAATTCACCTAGGCTACCTTTCCAAGACACTTTAGTCACTTTAGCTCACTCTAGGTCATTTTAGTCACTTGCCCACTTAACTTTCCCTTGTGGTAATATACTCCACAAACGCAATCAGCGCCCGCTTGTATTCCGAATCCGGGTAGGTTGTGAGTTGCCCCAGGGCTTTTTGGTGGTACTCCTGCATCACCTTTTCGGCGTAGATAAAACCGCCTTTGGCTTCTATGAATTTCGAAACAGCCGTCAGATCTGCGGCTGTTTTGCTTTTCTTGCGAACGATGTCGAGGATGGTCCGCTTTTCGGACGAACTTCCCTGGTTGAGGGCAAAAATCAACGGCAGGGTGATCTTCTTTTCATGGAGATCATTCCCGGTAGGTTTGCCAAGTAAATTTGATTTCTGGAAATCGAAAAGATCATCCTTGATCTGGAAGGCAATGCCTGCATATTCTCCAAACAGACGCATACGCTCAATGACTTCGGCATCCTCAGTTACAGAACAAGTTCCCACGGCTGCGCTGGTGGCCATGAGTGAGGCTGTTTTTTTGCGGATAATTTCAAAGTAAACATCCTCAGTGATATCCAGTTTCCTTGCTTTCTGGATCTGTAGAATCTCGCCTTCACTCATCTCACGGACTGCCTGGGAGATAAATTGTAAGATATCGTAATCCTTGTGTTCGATCGACCAAAGTAACCCTTTGGCCAAAATAAAATCGCCGACCAGTACCGCAATTTTGTTTTTCCAAATGGCATTAACCGAGAAAAAACCTCTTCGCTGGTACGATTCATCGACCACATCATCGTGAACGAGCGTAGCCGTATGAAGCAATTCGATGGTCAAAGCCGCATGATAGCTGCGTTCATTGAACTGACCATTCAGTTTGGCAGAAAGGAATACCAGGATGGGCCGCATCTGTTTCCCTTTGCGACGCAAAATATAATGCATGATGGTATCCAGCAATGGGATAGTAGTCTTGGTCGATTTTTTGAAATAGGGTTCAAAATGACTCAACTCGGCTTCAACCGGAGCAATAATTTCTTTTTTGGATGCCATGAAGTATGAGCTGTTGCTATTGCCAAAAGTAACAAATTTTTGGCCACTCCGGAATTGTTTGTATTAGTTCTAAATTAAACATTTTAACGATTTGTTCCATTGATTAACTACATAGTATCTATATATTTGTATTTCTAAATTACACATTTTTCTATCAATCATACCCCATGCACACCAACGAACAAACATTAGAAAAATTAACAGTCGCTGCAGAAATGCTCAAGGCAATAGCCCATCCAATGCGGATCACTATTGTAAGTTTTCTGGAAGGCGAGCAAAAATTAACTGTGACCGAAATCTATGAGCGATTAGGCATAGAACAATCCGCCACCTCGCACCATTTGGGAATTTTGAAATCAAAAGGTGTCCTGGCTTCCACGCGTGACGGTAAAAATACCTATTACTTTCTGAAACACTCCGGTCTGAGCGGTATACTCAAATGTGTTGAAGATTGTACTTGTACCAATTAGGAGATTATCTCATAAAAGCGAAGGGCCGGCGAATCATTTCCCGGCCCTTCGCTTTTATTTATAAGGAGATGTTGAAATTTCTATGATCTCTATATTATTCGATTATCGACAATTATTCTCTGTGTAATATTTTTAAACAGTTTCTTAAATCTCCCTAAATGTTGTAGGAAAATACTTCGGGGTCAGAAACAATCATTCCTGCCCCAACGGTCTCAAATGAGTTTTCGTCAATTAGTATAAGGCTCCCTGTAATCCGATTTTCGCTGTAATCGTCGTATTTCAAAGGTTTAAATGTTTTAATGGTGATATGTGCTATGTCGTTCATGTACACTGTCTTGTCATCCTCTATGTTTTCAAGGGTATTTATGTTAACCTTGTAGCGGATATCCTTGATGATGGCAGTTGTTTCGTCGGTCGTTTGTCGCACAATGTATTTACCTCCAATGCGTAGAGGCGCTGCGTTCAGCCAGCAAACATGTAACGAAATGGTTGAGTTGTATCTGGGAAACGCCGCGCTAAACTTTACAAACATATCTCCCCGGTTTATATCGAAATCGCCATCCAGTTGTATTGTGACCGACTGGGGGGTGAATGCTTCATTTAGTTCGTTGGGCCCTTCATGGATAGACTGAATGAGCGACCTTTTATTTGTTGGTATGGACAGAATTGCATCTCCAACCTTGAATGACCCACCCGAGACACGACCGGCATATCCCTTGTAACTGGGAAGTTTATCGTTGTTGGGACCAATTACATACTGGACTGTGAAACGGGCCGGTAGTTTATTGTCGTTATAATGTACCTGAATAGTTTCAAGCATGTGCAACAATGTTCCTCCTTTGTACCACGGCATATTTGCTGAAGCATTGACCACGTTGTCCCCATCTCTTGCAGATATGGGAATAAAATGGGTGTTCTCAAATTTTAGTATTGTTGTTATCTCCTCAAATTCAGCTCGAATGGTATTGAATACCTCTTCTGAAAATTTGACCAGGTCCATTTTGTTAATTGCCAGGATCACATTTGGGATTTGAAGTAACGACGAAATATACAAGTGTCGTTTGGTTTGTTCTATGATCCCTTTTCGGGCGTCAATCAAAACAATGGCAACATCGGCTGTCGATGCACCCGTCACCATGTTTCGGGTGTATTCTATGTGCCCGGGAGTATCAGCAATGATGAATTTGCGTTTTGGTGTAGCAAAATAGCGGTAAGCCACATCGATGGTAATCCCCTGTTCCCGTTCGGCACGAAGCCCGTCGGTAAGCAAAGCAAGGTTTACCCCGTCGCCTCCCAATCGACTGCTGGCATCTTTCACAGATTGCAACTGATCTTCAAAAATCGATTTGCTATCATAAAGCAACCGGCCGATGAGCGTGCTTTTACCATCATCAACACTGCCAGCCGTGCTGAACCGGAGAAGTTCCATATCCAGATATCCTGTCTCTTTCCCGGCTAAACCTGACGCATTCTTATCATCCATACTATTTATCAATCAGTTTAACTATTAATCAGCAAGTTATGAGTTATGAATTATGAGTTAAAACAAATGCGATGTAACTCATAACTCATCTCTCATAACTCATCTCTTATCTCTCAAAAATACCCCTCCTTTTTTCGGTCTTCCATCGCAGTTTCCGAGCGTTTATCATCCATACGTCCACCCCGTTCGGTTACGCGTGAACCGGCAATTTCCGAAATAATTTCTTCAAGTGTGTTGGCCGTTGACAGGGTCAATCCTGTACAGGTGATGTCGCCAATAGTTCGGCAGCGAACGCTCCTTACCTCCACCTTCTCGGTAGGTTTACGCGGGATGGGGGGCAACGCTGCATAAAGGATCTGGTCCCGTTCGAACACTTCCCGCTGGTGAGTGTAGTAGAGCGAAGGCAGTGGAATGTTTTCCTGCAGGATATACTGCCATACATCCAATTCTGTCCAGTTGCTGATGGGAAATACCCGAAAGTGTTCGCCTGTATGCTTTTTCCCGTTGAGGATATTCCACAGTTCAGGACGCTGGTTTTTAGGGTCCCACTGCCCAAATTCATCCCTGTGTGAAAAGAACCGTTCTTTGGCCCGGGCTTTCTCTTCATCGCGGCGTCCGCCGCCAAGCGCCGCATCGAATCCGTGCTTTTCGAGGGTATCCAGCAAAGTCACTGTTTGCAATTTGTTACGACTGGCATAGTATCCTTTTTCCTCCCCAACCCGTCCATGCCGAATGGATTCTTCCACTGAACCTACAACCAGTGTTGCCCCCAGTTGTTTGATCAGTTTGTCACGATAAGTCAATGTTTCCTCAAAATTGTGACCAGTATCGATATGGACATATGGAAACGGAATAGCTGCCGGATAGAAGGCTTTGTATGCAAGATAAGCCATAACAATCGAATCTTTCCCTCCTGAAAAAAGCAGTGCAGGACGATCGAATTGCGCCGCAACTTCACGGATGATGAAGATCGATTCAGATTCCAGTTCTTTGAGATGATTTAATTTTCTATGAGCCATATTCTTTTACTGCTTCTTTCGTTTTTTTTCCGGCCTCTGAAATTTTAATTGCTGCAACCGGGCGCCTCTCCACGCGCTGTTTTTCCATGGTATCCCCAATGGTAATAGCCCTCTGCAAATTTGTGTATGTCAAATGCCCTAAAGATTTATCATTTATCGGGTCGCTGTATGGATGGATTGTTGAAAGTGAATCACGGCGATTATTCCGGGAAGCATCAGAGACCGACCTGTTTCGAAAAGAAACCACTTCGCCCATGACAATGATGACAGGCGTTGGGAAATTCTGGTCTTTAAAAGCAAGCTCCCCCAACGTGAAGAAAAACTCTTGCTGACCGGGTAATGAAAGGTTGTGAACCAACATAACCGGAATGTCAAGATCCCTTCCTTGTGCAATGGCATTCCGGGCAATGGTCCGGATGTTTGAGCCGCCCATGTATATCACCAACGTATCGGCATCAGGCAACGCAACATTTTTTGAATGACCTGAGATAAATGCAACGGATGAGGAAATTCCACGATGGGTAAGCGGCACCTTAAGCAGTGATGAAACTGCAACTCCTGCCGAAACGCCCGGGATAACTTCAACAGGTATCAAATTGCGTTCCAGGTATTCGACCTCTTCCCCGCCGTGGGCAAAGATCATCGGGTCTCCCCCTTTGAGGCGAACCACCTTTTTACCGGCTTTTGCAGCATGGAGGAGTAATTGGTTAATTTCGTCCTGTTCAATGTGATGGTGCCCTTTCCGTTTGCCAACATAAACCTTTTCGGCCCTGTATTTTTTTAGGTAAGCTATATCCAGTAGGTCGTCGTGAAAAATGATATCGGATTGCGCCAGGGCCCTCTCCCCACCCAACGTAAGCAGATCAGGGTTTCCGGGACCAAACCCAACCAGGGTAACCTTTCCGGGTTGAATAACCTTATTTTGAAAACCGGAGAAGGAAAATACCTTCAACCTTTTTTTCAATTTTGGAATGTAATCCAAAAAGCCGGTTACCTGCTTTAATACAGATGTACCTTTTCTTATAATAACTTTTAAAATGTTCAAAATGTAGGACTTTTCGACAGTTGGAGTTGGAGGTACCTGATCGATGGATAACATACCTTCTGTTATCAGTTGAGTGATCCGGTTGCGGATTGCAACCGATTGATAAACATTTTGGGCATTGGAGCCCACCGAAATGGTTATGTTTCCTTGTTTATGAATGGCTGGCGATACAAAATCACACAGCAACGGGGCATCGCATACACTGGCTAGAATGCCCAAATCTTCGGCGTCGGCTTTTATCTGACTGTTTAACTCGTGGTGACCCGTACATACATAAACCAGGAAGAATCCCTCCAGGTCTTTTTTCTCATAGGGTTTTTCAATAAAAGTGTATGGCAGTTGCCGGATTTCGTCAGTAAATTCAGGGGAAATGACTGTCACATCCGACACAAACCGCGCCAGGATAGCTCCCTTATGGGTGGCGACCTTTCCCCCGCCGACCAGAAGAATCTTCTTGTTGGTCACATTGAGTGATACAGGGAGAAATTGGAGTTCTTTTCGTTCCATGGCTTTATTCGTGAAATTTTTTCCCCTCTTCAACGGCTTTCACATATCCTTTGCGGATGGCGAAATTTCCAAATCGCTCATCTCGTACCCTGTTTTGGGCATAATCCTCAAGGATTGGCGTTAAAGCGGCAATAATTTCCTCTTCAGAAAGCATCTCCTTATAAAGCTTGTTCAGACGTTCGCCTGTGAAACTGGCTCCAAGGTATAGGTTGTATTTGCCGGGAGTCCTGCCAACCAAACCAATTTCAGCCAAAAATGGTCGTCCGCAACCGTTGGGACAGCCCGTCATTCGGATGGTAATGGGTTCATTTTGCAAATTGTTTGCTTCGAGTACCTTATCAATTTTGTCGACCAGCGAAGGCAGGTAACGTTCTGCCTCGGCAAAGGCAAGTCCGCACAAGGGTAAAGCGGCGCAGGCAATGGAATTTTTGCGTAACAGCGACAGGTTGTTATCCGTGACGTTGTGCTTTTTCAGGATATTTGCAATTTTTGGTTTCAATGCCTGAGGCACCTGTGCAATGACCAGGTTCTGATTTCCTGTCAGGATGAAACTTCCCGTATGAATCTTGGCCACTTCGCGAATGGAAGTTTTGGCGGGGTATCCGGGACGGTCTGCGAGTTTGCCCCCTTCGACAAAAATGGTGCAATGCCAAAGTCCGTCGTCACTTTGAGACCAGCCAAACTTATCGCCCATTGAATCAAATGCATAAGATTTTGCTGCTTCAAGCCGTATTTTGTGCGTACGCGCTAATTCAGCATGGAAAAAGTCATGTCCCAAACGATCGATGGTGTATTTTAACCGGGCATTTTTGCGATCGGAACGGTTGCCATGGTCGCGTTGAAAGACCAGGACTGCTTCGGATGTTTCCACAATCCTTTCTTTTGGGATATAGCCCATCACATCGGCCACCCGTGGATAAGTTGCAGAGTTTCCGAATGTGTAGGCCATGCCTCCGCCTACCGTGACGTTGTAGCCTGAAAGTTGCCCGTTTTCTACAATGGCGATAAATCCAAGGTCGTTCGACAAAACATCGGTATCATTTCGCGGAGGGATGGCGATGGCTGTTTTAAATTTTCGGGGTAGGTAGGTTTTTCCGTAAAGCGGTTCTTCCTCTTTCTCGCCGCCTTCAACCAGCTTCCCGTCAAGCCAGATTTCGTGATAAGCAGCAGTTTGAGGCGTGAGATGCGCCGAAATAAGTTTTGCATCTTCGGCCACTTCGGCATGGACGGGCGATTCGTACGGATTGGCGGAGGACATGACATTTCGGTTCACATCGCCACAGGCAGCAATTGTGTCCAACAAGGTTTTATTGATTTCCTGAATGGTAGTTTTCAGCTTGCGTTTTAGCACTCCGTGAAACTGAAATGCCTGGCGTGTAGTGAGTTTCAGTGTCTTGTCGGCATATTTATCGGCCAGTTCATCCAGGGCCAGCCATTGAGCCGGGGTGGTAATTCCGGCCGGAACACGTACCCGGATCAGGAAACTGTACAGTGGTTCCAGTTTTTGCCTTTTGCGTTCGTCATCAAGGTCACGGTCCTGTTGTTGGTAGGTACCATGAAATTTTATCAGCACCTGGTCCTGTTCGTACAATGCCCCGGTAAGCGGATTGTTCAGGCTTTCGGCGATGGTTCCCCTCAGATAGTTGCTGTTTTCCTTGATTGTTTCAAGCGGACTTGGGGGAGCAGATATACTTTCGTTTTCCATTTTATGAATTTAAAATTAGTAAACGTCAAGCTGTAACCGCTTTTCTTTCTGCAGCTTATTCACATAGACTGTTGCCTTGTCTTTACTCATGGTTCCCTGATTTTCTACAATTGAGACGAGTGTATTTTGCACATCGGTGGCCATCTTCTTCATGTCACCGCAGATATAGAAATGGGCGCCTTCCTCTAGCCAGCGATAGACTTCAGCGGCATTTTCCTGCAGTTTATGCTGCACATAAACCCGTTTGTCGGTATCGCGTGAGAAGGCGACATCCATTTTGGTTAACGCTCCTGTTTTCATAAATTTATGCCACTCAGCCTGATACAAAAATTCTGTTTCAAAATTGCGGTTTCCAAACAGCAACCAACTCTTTCCCCGTTTGGCCGATTGTTCGCGATGCTGGACAAATGCCCGGTAAGGCGCTACCCCTGTGCCTGCCCCCACCATGATGATGGGTGTTTCGTCGTTTTCGGGTAACCTGAAGTTGGGGTTCTTTTCAATAAAAACAGGGATTTTATCCTTGTTGCCATCAATTTCTGAAAGATAACCGGAACAGGTTCCACGACGGGTCCGGCCTCCGTGCTGGTATTCAACCACCCCTACCGCTAGGTGCAATTCACCCGGATTGGCTTTGGGACTCGACGCAATCGAATACAATCGGGGTTGCAGTGGTCTCAGTATATTGATCAGCTCCTGAGCCGATAGTTTTGCAGGAAAATCGCTTAAAAGGTCTGCAATATCCCTCCCGAAGAGGTACTTCTGCAGCTTTTCCTGTGATTGGTAAATTGCTGCCAACTCTTCGTTCGGAGCGAATTCGAGGTATCGTTTGATCACATCAACGGTTATTTTCGAAAGCTCAAATTCTCGTCGAAGGGAATCAAAGAGGGAGGTATTTGAGTTTTTAATTTCTATTGTTTCTTCAGGATTGAGCCCGGTAACCGACAGCACTTCATGAACCAGTTCCGAATTGTTCACAGGCATAATCCCGGCAGAATCACCCGGTTCGAAAGGTAAATCGGATTCGAGTTCAATGTGCAAAGTTTGCCGTTCGGAACCGCGACCATGCAGATTGATCTTGTCCAGTATTTCTGCATAATATGGATTCTTTTTCGAATAATTCTGACCTACGGAGGTATCCACCGTTGAATCTGAAACATCTTTTATTTTTCCTCCGGTAGCTACCGCGAAAACAGGAAGTGTTGATCTCAGCCACTGATCTGCAGTTTCCTGAAAATCAACATCAAAACATACGATGGGGACCAACCTTTTTGCCCCCAGTTTTTCCAGTTGGAGATCGAAATCTTTTCCTGTCTGGCAAAACTGCAGGTAGGAGGAGTCGCCCAGCGCCAAAACGGAAAATTTTACCTCATCCAGCTTCGGAGCTCGTTTCCCGAAGATGAATTCGTGC
>JBBIUJ010000070.1:0-16117 GCA_037440345.1 Prolixibacter sp. | reverse complement strand
CAGCACGAATCCCTCTTCGGTCTCGAAGGTTGCCCCGACCGGACAAACCTGAACGCAGGGAGATTTGGCGCAGTGGTTGCACATTTTGGGAACGAAGAAGCTCTTTTCGATCTCTTCTGCAGGGACGGATTGGGTAAAACCGTCGATGCCGCCATTGGGCGAAACAACTTTGAGCGTTCCGTCTTTCTTGATGGTGTACTGTTCGACCCAGCTTCTGAAGAAGAAGGGTTCCTGGGGTACATTGTTCTCTATTTTGCAGGTTTTGGCACAGGTTCCGCAGCCGATGCATTTTTCAATGTCGATGGCGATTCCGTACCAGGGGCCTTTGGTGTTGCGTTTTACTGCTGCAAACAATACAGCATCAAAAGCGGGCAGTGTGGAGGCAGCCACCAGTGTTCCGGCTGCGATCCCGGCATTCTTAAAGAAGTTGCGGCGGGACAAGCTTGTTTTTTTCTCTGTCATGGCTGATGGGGATTGTGGCATTTGATGCAATTCTTTTCGGGATGATGATCTTTGATGTTCTGCTGGGTAATGGCTTTCTCAGGCCTTGCCAGATTGATCGAATGGCATTTCCCGCAAAATTCCCTTGAATCAGGCTTCATCAGCTTCTCCGTCTTGGGATTCTCGGCATGTTTGTACCCGGCGCCATGGCAACCCTCACAGGAGAGGTCGCTGTGGTAGCCTTCGCTTTTCATGGTAACAATTGTGTCGTGACAGCCGACACAACCCTTGTTGCCAATGTAATGGATGGGAAGTGCTGCAATTTCGCCCATCGAATTACCCCTGTAATGGCCGTACTGGCCAAAAGATTCAGGAGTTAGCGCGTGTTTGAGCAGTAAAAACAGGGAGACAATTACGACCCCCGTCAAAAACAAACGTTTGAGATGTAAAGGCATAAACTTAAAGATAGTTTGGTAGAATGGTTATATAACATTCCAAATATATAAATATATCAATACAAAACAAATAAATGGCTGAAAATCAGTAGTTAAGAAGAATGATTCTAAATAAATCAATTTAGGTAGAGTTGAAAACTTATATCATTAAGCCATAGGTCCTCAATGCCGTCCCCTGAGATCATTTATTCAAATTGAAAACTTAGCAGCGAATGAATTCACAAAGGAAACCCCAAGGATTTTGTTGTCTTAGAAGAGACTGTTTAAATTTAATTTTTAATCCCGTCAGGGATTTTATGTGGGTAGAAAATTGACAGATTGTGATTGTCTCGTCCCGTCCGGGACGAAATGGTCTATCAAGCATTTGCTTTCTACCCACATATTATACCTCCGGTATATTAATTTTCAATATTTAAACAGTCTCTTAATGATATTGGAACAGGTGCGCTTTTATTTAAAATGAAACGACTGCCTGAATCTGCCGTACAAAGAATTAAGTAATTAAAAAAATATTGAACGATGAAGCAAACGATACTCGGTTCGGGCGGTGCCATTGGGATACCGCTCGCCAAAGAGCTAAAAACTTATACCGATGACATTCGGCTTGTCAGCAGGAATCCGAAGGCGGTGAATGAGACCGACGAGCTCTATCCGCTTGATGTGAACGATCTGAGCCAACTTTCTGACGCAATCAAGGGGAGCGGTATCGTCTATGTTACTATCGGTTTTGAATACAATATTGCCGTTTGGCGGAAAATGTGGCCCCCTTTTATGAAGGCTGTTATCGAAGCATGCCAGTCGCACGGGGCCAAACTTGTCTTTTTCGACAATGTTTATATGTACGCGGCCTCCGCAATTCCGCACATGACCGAAGAGTCACCCATGCAGCCCCCAAGCCGCAAAGGCGAGGTTAGGAAGGAAGTTTACGACATGATCGCCAAAGCGGTCGAGGAGAAAAAACTGACGGCTTTGGTGGCAAGAGCCGCCGATTTTTACGGTCCCGACAACAAAAATAGCGCACTGGGTGAAATGGTAGTTAAGAATTTCCTGGCAGGGAAGAAGGCACAATCATTTGGTAATCCGGATACGATCCATACGTACACTTATACCCCGGATGCAGCAAAGGCCACGGCACAACTGGGCAACACAACGGATGCTTACAACCAGGTGTGGCATTTACCAACCACCAAAGAGCGGATTACCGGTCAAAAATGGATCGCCCTTTTTGCCCGCGAACTCGCAGTGGAACCGCGTGTACAGCACGTCCCTAACTGGATGTTGCGACTGATTGGGCTGTTTATGCCTCTGATGCGCGAATTTCCCGAAATGATGTACCAGTACGAACAGGACTATATTTTCGACAGCAGCAAATTCGAAAAACGGTTCGGTTGGTCCGCAACCAAACCGGTCGATGGAGTTAAAGCGATGGTGGAGGGGATGAGAGGATGAGGTGGTTTGAAGATGAGAAGATAAGAAAATGAGAAGGTGAGACCGCTTCCAGAGCCTAACCGGAGGGAATGAGTTGTAAATTTTGTACCTTTGGGCGAGGAGATTGGGTTTACTCCGAAAATAAAAAAGGGAGGCCACTTGTTAATAGAACCCCGGTGGGGTTTATGAAGACTTTATCCCTCTCACCCCCCAGTTGCACTGTGGGTTATTCAGGGAAGACTCCTGCAGAGTCGCTCACTCGGGAAACGGCGCATCATAGGGAAATATTCACAGCAATCGAAATTGATTTTGTGGTGATTACTTCGCTGATCATCGATTCCATCTGGCAAAAAAAACAAAATATATGAAAACTATCCTGACATTTTGCCTTACTTCGGTTCTTGTTCTAACCATTACCTGTGGCTTTTCCCAGGATAAGCCTGGAGCGAAAATATTCCGTCTGGAAACAAAGGACGGCAACGGCTACACCGGCGAGGTTATTGCCAGTGACACAACAAAAGTACTTTTCAGGTCCCAAAAGCTGGGTGATCTGACCATCCTGCAGAAAGATATCAAATCCATGGAAGCCGTCGACAGCAAACAGTTGAAAGATGGCAAGTTTTGGTTTGCGAATCCACAGTCGACCCGCTATTTCTTTTCCCCCAACGGCTATGGGTTAAAGAAGGGAGAGGGCTATTACCAGAATATCTGGGTACTCATGAACTCATTTGCTGTCGGTGTCAACGATTACGTTTCGGTTGGCGGCGGACTCATTCCCGCCTTCCTCTTTGCCGGTGCCTCCACACCAGTCTGGATAACAGCCAAAGTTTCCATTCCGGTATCCAAAGATAAGTTCAACCTGGGGGCAGGCGTTCTTGCCGGAACTGTTTTGGGCGAGTCCAATACAGGCTTTGGAATTTTTTACGGGTTGGCCACAGTCGGTTCGAGGGACAGAAACCTGAGTTTGGGAATGGGTTATGGTTTTGCAGGGGGATCCGTTTCGAATGCCCCCATGATCAATCTTTCAGGCATGTGCCGGGTTGGACCTCGCAGCTACCTGCTCACGGAAAACTACTATTTCGGAGGATCTGAAGGGGCCATGATCCTTATGTTTGGCGCCAGGCAGATCATCCGGGAGGCCGGACTGGATTACGGATTGATGATCCCTGCCGGGAATGGAATTGGCAGTTTGGTGGCTGTTCCGTGGCTGGGGATTACGATTCCGTTTGGGAGAAGGTGAGGATTAGCTGATGTGCTGATTAGTTGATGAGAAAATGGAAAAATGAGAAGAAGGGAGCAGTCTCTGAGTGGGATGGAGACTAGGAAGACTAGGAAGACAAGGGAAAAAAATCAAATCCGCCTCATTTCTGTCTTAATTTTTTTTCTGTTTCCTTTTAACAAACCAGATTATCTTTTGAATGACAGCATCCCTATTAATTTATTGATATTGGATGTATATGGGTAACGGTTTCAGTTTCATTAGGTCCGACGGCGTTAACATGCGATGAGGCGCTTTTTTTAGGTCATTTTTATAAAACAGTTTGAATCCGGTAAATTGGACCGGTTCCTGATTAATGTATCGCTTATAGGTACTGTATTTCAGCGTCGGTTCACCCCAACCATCCATGTTCATCACTATCTGCACTTCGGGATGCAACACTATATTCTTGTAGTTTTTGACCATACCTTGCGTAAAGCGATGCACAATAAGGATTTTGGGGCTCAGGTTGTTTTCCCTTACCAGTTTGGCTAAGTATTCTGAGCAAAAATTGACGTCACTTGCATCCATGGTCCCTATTTTACGACCGGGAATGTTACCTTCCTGCATCGAAAATTCGGGGTCAATCCCCAAATGTACCTGAGGCATTTTCAGGTATTTTTCCAATTGAGGAACCTCGTTTCTCACATTACTCAGCGCCACCTGAAGGTCTAAAAATACAATGGCATTTCCCATTTTGGCGATTGTCAATGCCGAATCAATCATAAACGCTGGCATTCGTTTACAATATTGCCCGTCTTTCATCGGAATACCTTGCGCCACCGCGGCAATGTAATGGATGGCAGGTTGTACCGGAGTAGAAGGATCAACTTTTTCCCACTTCTTGACTTCTACATTTAATCTATCCCACATTTCTTTTGGCGGATATTCGCCCAATATCCCCATTTTTTTCGAATAGAGGTTGCCATAATAGGCCACAATTCTTTTGAAGGGCAGAATAGCCCCAGCCAAAGGATAGTAGCGAAGGTGGTTAGGCCATAACCCGGTACTATCTCCGTTTGCCAGCGCATGTAGTTTATTTTGATAGGCCAGGGTATCTATCGGAATGACTTTCTTTTCCTGTTTTGGGACCAACGCTTTTTCTGCGGGTTCTTTTTTTGACACGGGTTCTGTTTTGTGTACACATCCACTAAGGATACAAATATATATAAGGGCTAGAGAAATTGAGCGTTTATGGTTCATCATTGGAAGTACAAAGTAAAAAGTGGAAAGTTAATAAAGTCTTTTGTGCTTGTTCCAGGTTCCTGGTTTTAGTGCGCTTATATTTTCTTTTTTCCAAAGGTTTGACGCATTGATTTAAGAAGTCCTTGTGGTGTCCATTCCGGAACAATCATTCTGCGAACAGTTTGCAAGGGTTGGATTGAATCGCGTTTTGTTGCAAGGGTAAACGAAAGCTTAAAATATTTGCTTAGTTCATCAGCACTCTTGTGGTCATATACGCCATTCGGGTAAGCCCAGTATTCAACCTTCTTGCCCACGATCTTTTCCAACTTATATTTAGGCTCTGCCACCTGTTTCTGCCAATCCGCTGTTTCTTTATATTTGGTCACCATCGTATGATCCCAGCTATGAAGCCCAATGGTATGTCCGGCTTTTGCCAACTGCGCAATTTGATCGGTTGTCATGTAATTCTTCTTATTGTATGTGATGGTCATGATAAAGAAAACGCCTCTGAATCCGTATTTTTCCATCACTGGAGCAGCAATCGAGGAATGTTCCACCCGCGAATCATCAAAGGTTATCATCACAGGCTTTTCGGGCAAGGCCTTATTGTAAACCAGATAGTCATACAATTGCGCGGGTGAGATGGAGTGGTAGCCACTATCAGCCAGTATTTTAATGTGCGAGGTAAATGTACTCGGAGTTACCTCATAATCGCTTTTTCTGTCATTTGCGATACGGTGATAGCAGAGAACCGGCACTTCCGGTTTTGCAAAAACCCGGGCGGGGGTATTTATGGTCTGTGTTACAACGGCGCTGTCTTTACCTGCAACCGGATTGGTTTCAGCGCCGGAGATTCCAGTCCGTTGCCGTTGACCAGTATGGTTACAACCAACTACTAATCCCAAAAATATCGTACCGATAACGATAAATTTTCTATTTATTCCGATAGATGTTTTTAAGATGACGCAAATTATTTATTGTTATTTCTTCATTGCCTGGTAAATCACCTCCTGAATCTTGGTACGTATCCCTGTCTTAGCCAGTTTATTTATCCCATCACTGGGATAAGTCCGATTGCTTAGAAAGACATATATTAACCGGTTAAGAGGATCTACCCAGCAACATGTACCTGTATAGCCGGTATGACCATAAACTACTTGTGGCGCAGAAACGCAACACGGACTGTGCTTCGAGTTTCCAGGAACCGGTTTGTCATAACCGAGGTCACGCCTCCCGCTTGCCGAAGTGGTCGTTGTAAAGAGCCTGCATGTTTCAGCGCTAAGGTAACGTTTCCCGTCAAGCTCGCCATTGTTGAGTAACATCTGATACACGGTTGCAACATCCCGTGACGAAGCGAACAGACCGGCATTACCTGAGACTCCTCCCAAAAAAGCGGCATCCAGATCGTTCACATAACCTTGTACTGCTCCTTTACGCAAGAGGTCCCTTTTCAAGGTAGGCGCTACATCTTCCTTCTTATGATTTCTCAGAGGCAGATAAGCCAGGTTGTTTAGTTTCATTGGTGCATAGAATTCCCTGTCGAGGAACACATCCATGGTTGTGCCGCTAATCGTTTCCACTATTTCTTTCAACAAAATAAAGTTGATACAACTGTAACGGTAAGTCTTGCTATTCAGGTGTGTATTGGCTATCATCTGCATCGCCGCATCATGGAAGCGGTTGTTTACATAAATGCTGTCCGATACCTGGAATGTGTATTCCTCGGAAGGGATTTTGGACACCCAGTCTTCTTTGTATTTAAATGTCGTATTTACAACTTTATGCTTCTTCCGGACATTGTGTTTCTTGCCTTGGGTTGAGGCTAAAGCGGAGGGTGTATTTTTTCTTTCAATTGCCAGTCGGTAGAATGGAAGTGAGCCAGGTAGGCCAGATTCGTGAAACAACAGTTCGGTTATCGTTATTTTTTCCTTGTCAGTACCCTGAAGGAAGGTGAGATATTTGGATGCCCTATCGGTCAGTTTGAGTTTGCCGTTGTCGTAAAGTTTCATGATAGCCAGCAATGTTCCTGTAGTCTTCGAAAGGGAAGCCAGGTCATACATGGTGGTTGGTTTCACCTTTTGCGTTGCCTCGTAGGTATAGTTTCCAAAACACCTGTCATACACCGGTTTGCCTTCTTTTAAAACCAGTACCTGACACCCGGGAAAAACCCTGGCTTTGATGCCGTTCTTTACAATAGAATCAATGCGTGCCAGCCTGGCAGAACTCATCCCAAGATCTTCTGGAGAATAGAGTACCGGCTTATTTGGGTTGAAGGGGTCTTTTTCTGTGCCGGAGAAAGCGCTGTTCGCCCTGGCAGTAGCGAAAAAGTTATTCCCTGTCTGATCCATCATGATGATGGAAAACAGAAGGAGGAGCAAAATTGTTATCTGTTTTTTAGCCATAAATTTTATGCATATGTCTTATTTAGGCTTGCACCACAATGGCAGTTCCTCTAAAAACCACCCTCAAAGATAATTTTTAATGAATAATTAACCCTAAAAGTATCGGAAATGTTTGGATATATGGGGGTAAATATTTTTGAATATAATTTAGTCGTCATCACCACTGGCGACATCATAACACCACCAACATGAATCTTCATTATTGCCAGGACCCCCTCATATTCTATACATTTATTTGAATCATTACCCGATAAAAAAATATAGACAGGAAAAATTACCTTTTGATATTCAGCTTATGAAAACTTGAATCAGTACTATCGGGAGGGCCAGAAGTTAATATGTACACTGTTTTATTTTTATCACCTGTTTTCTCAAAAAAATTCAATTCTACACCTTTCCTTATATCCCTGCTCGCTGTTGCGCTAGATATATCCTTAAATATGTTCATATAATCCTTTCGTGAAAATATTTTTTTGCCCAATGAAACGAAATAGACAATTCTGTCTTTATCCGTCAAGATTTTATTGTCGTAATTGAGTAATTCATTGAGTGATTTTTCAATTACCCCCAGCATGTATTCAATGAACCTTGTCGATTTTCCCATGCGATCACTTTGGGCCAGGGCATCATAGTATTCATCCTGGGATTGAATAATTAATGTTTCAAATGGTAAAAATTCAAAGACCGGGTATTCATTGAGCAGAATTACAGTCTGCCACAATCTTCCCATTCTTCCGTTTCCATCAATAAACGGATGTATGAATTCCATTTCATAATGGAAAACACAACTTTTTATCAATGTCAACTCTTCTTTACTTTTTAAAAAGTCAAATAGATCCCTTATTAAAAAAGGAACATTTTCAGCAGGTGGGGCAATGTGGGCAACCTTTGCGCCTTGAAAAATTCCAACACTCTTGCGCCTGAATTTGCCTGCATCTTCAACCAATCCTTTCATCAATTGTCCATGGGCTTTCGAAAAAGATTTTGAGGAATAGGGATCGAAGGTCGATAAATGATCGTAAACACTTATTGCATTGATTACTTCCAGAATATCTTTTTTTGGGCCAATAACACGTTTATTCTCAATGAGGGCAGTAATTTGTTCCCGGGTAAGTGTGTTGCCTTCAATTTTGAGGGACGAGTGGATGGTTCTAATTTTATTCTGCTTTCTTAATTGGGGTGAGGGTTTGCTTAAATAGTTCGCATTCACTTCTCCTATTTTTTCGGAAATGGAAGCAATCAATTTAAGAATGATCGGTGTAATGTCGTAAGGCGGCTTCATTGATACTATCATTTGATACTATCAAATATAATGAATTTTTTCAGGTTCACAAATCTGTGCCATCCGGGGGGAGCTTTCAACAGCAATTAAAGTATAAAACCACCTTCTTTTGTTTTTTGGAATAAGCAATACTTCTTCCATCTTCTTCACCTATCAAATAATGAAATCCAATGGCCTTATTATCGGATCTAATATCATCCCAAATTAATTTGCTAGAGTAATTAGAATCAAATGTTTCTTTATCTCCAATTGCCGGAAATGTGAATTTATCCTCACTAAAGAAGTTTGCGATTCTATCTTTTATGAACATCTCTTTTGCTACATAAGTTGTTTCCGAACTTATGTCATAATTAAGTAGTAAATAAGATTCAAATTTTTGCGAATAGATTTTCTCCCCGAATGAATTTATTATCTCAAAATAAACAGTACTCTTTAAAAGTGAATCGCCCAAAATATATATCTTGAAAGTATCCACTTGGTCTATACTCGAAAATTTATGAATGACAACATTTTTGCATAATGTTTTTGATTCATACTTTGAATTATCAACTACAGACATGTGTTCATTTAATCCATAATTAAAATATGACTTGCCTAATAGAACTATCAATACTGCAATGTAATAAACTTTACTTTTCATATTTCTTTTTGGCAATTAGAATGCATATTCTAAATATAATACAACGCTCTCCTGAAGTTTTTTATAATCAACTATTTTTTCTTCGTCGAGCTATTTCAGTTGGCATTATATAAACATATTTTATCAATTCTTCTATAAATAAAATTATCTGATTAGCATCCTCTTTTTTTACATCATTTATTGGATCAAAATGGGCGCCTGTGTTTCCAATTAATCGAATCTCAGTTGCCCATTCTCCAAGGTTCCTATCTAATATTCCTTTGTCAATCAAATTTTTAATTCTTTTTGCCAACACTCCTTCAGTTTCTCTCTTATCAACGGTAATTGCTTCTAGTGTCAGTCTTGACATTACTGCTGAAGCTCTATAACATTGAGAGGAATAAGAAATTTTTGCTTCTTGTAAAATCTTTTGAATAATTTCCGGAATATCTGGAGATATATCCATCCTTTGAAATGGCCACCAAAATACACCACGATAATTTAAATGTCCACCAGAATGTTTCTTGTTTGAAGGCGTATCGCCTACGAACTCCTGTTCAATTACTATTAGAGGCTGACGACAATTGCGACGCTCCAATGAAGTAGCCTGGTCAATTAGAGTCCTTCTTTGGGGGGCATTTTGACTTACAATATAACCTGAATCGAAAGTCGCAGGAAGAGAGCCTAATAATTCAAAACTAGACTGCTTATTACATCTAGGACAAAGACCATATGGAGTATTCGAATCAGGAAGTCCTTCATGGTCTTGAGGTAAATCTTCTTCTCTCTGACCCTTTTTTGTATTTAGGAAGTTCTCAAACATCTCAAGTTATTTTTATCAATTGTAAGTTCCTCAGTCTAATCTGTTTAGGCCGTCAAAAAGTGCTGCTATTTCTTTATAATACAACCAAATATCCTTTATTCATCTGGGAATCAATAGGGTGTCAGTCTCTATGGTATCAGGCTTTATCAAAAGTAAACATATTGTTTTAAAAGATCGTCAAATTGGTCCTAAATATTTGCGGTCCTTTTACACCCCCGTTTCTCCGTTTCCCTTTCTCCCTTCCTATCGTTCCAGTCTTCCCCTTCGTCCCAGTCGTCCTAGTCCTGACTCCACTCTGAACAACTGCCCCGCTTTCACATTTCCACATTTTCCCACCCAAACTCCTTCTCTTTTCTCCCCCAAAACCCGTATCTTTGTATAAAGGAGCGCCATGAACGATTCGAACACCCTTACAATCCTCACCAATCCGCAACTTGACCTGGCATTTGATTTTATTCAATACACCGGTCAGAACCTATTCCTGACAGGGAAAGCAGGAACCGGCAAAACCACTTTTCTCAAGAACCTGAAGCTTAAATCACCCAAACGGATGGTGGTGGTGGCGCCAACGGGAGTAGCGGCCATCAATGCCGGCGGGGTAACCATTCACTCCTTTTTTCAGCTCTCCTTCGGACCCCAGATCCCATCGGATCCCAACAAACCGCAATTTTCAAGTTATCCTTCTGAAGGGAATGCTGCTGCCAATATCAAGCGTTTCAGCAAGGAGAAGATCAACATCATCCGTAGTCTCGACTTGCTTGTGATCGACGAGATCAGCATGGTGCGGGCCGATATGCTGGATGCCATCGATGAGGTACTGCGCCGCTTCCGCAACCGATACAGGCCTTTCGGGGGGGTGCAACTGCTGATGATCGGCGACCTGCAACAGCTTGCGCCCATCGTGAAGGATGATGAATGGGAGATACTGAAACAGTATTACGATACGGCATTTTTCTTCAGCAGCCGGGCCTTGAAACTATCCACCTTCAAAGGCATCGAGCTGAAACACATTTTCCGTCAGAGCGACCAACATTTTATCGACCTGCTGAACAAGGTACGCGACAACAGGCTGGACAATGATACCTTACAATTGCTTAACAAACGCTATATTCACGGATTTAATCCGGATGAGAAGGAGGGTTACATCACCCTGACCACCCACAACTACCAGTCGCAACAAATAAACAATACCAAGCTTGGACAGCTCAGAACTTCCATCTTCAGATTTTCGGCTGAGGTCAAAGGGGAGTTTCCGGAATATTCCTATCCGACTGATTTTGAGCTTGAACTTAAGGTAGGGGCGCAGGTGATGTTTGTCAAGAACGACCCATCGCCTGAAAAGCAATTTTTCAACGGGAAGATTGGCAAAATCACTGATTTGGACGATGATCAGATCGAGGTACTTTGTCCGGAAGAGAAGGTTGCGATCACGGTTGGAAGAGTGGAGTGGCAAAATACAAAATACAAGCTCAACGAGGTTACGCAGGAGATAGAGGAGGAGGTGATAGGTACTTTCAGTCAATTCCCGTTGAAGTTGGCCTGGGCCATCACCATTCACAAAAGCCAGGGACTCACCTTCGACAAGGCGATCATCGATGCCCGCGCCTCCTTTGCCCACGGACAGGTGTATGTGGCGCTGAGTCGTTGCAGGACTTTTGAAGGATTGGTGCTCAGCACGCCAATTGCCAGTCACAGTGTCAAAAGCGACTCCACGGTAGTGCAATTTAGTGAAGAGGTGGAGCAGAACCAACCCGGGCCGGCAGAACTGGCGCAATCCCGCAAGGAGTATCTTCAGCAATTGCTGAATGAGTTGTTGGATTTCAGACCAGCCCTGCGACAAATACAATATTTGCTAAGGCTTTGGGAGGAGCATGGCGCGCAATTGCTGGGGTCACTGAATTTTGTTCTGCGCGGGATGGTTGCCCCGATACAGACCGACATGATCGAAGTCGCGGGCCGTTTCGAGAACCAGGTTCGTCAGCTGTTGGCAGCAGGAGACCAGGCTGAATCGGATGAGTTGCTGCAGGAACGCATCCGGAAGGCGTCCGAATATTTCTATTCAAAACTTGAACTTTTGCTGAAACAGCCGCTGTCGGATGCCACGGTGGAAACGGACAACAAAGCAGTGCGCAAAAGTTTCAATGAGGCAATCGATAAGTTAAGCAAGGAGATACGGATCAAAAAAGTCTGTCTAAGCCTTTGCAGGAATGGGTTCGACACCAAATCCTACCTGGAGACTCGTTCCAAGGCAGCCATCGAGGTTGAAGAGAGCGTTAGGGGCCGCAAGAAAACAGAAAGCAAAGTCGATTTCTCGGTAAATTCAGATTTTTATTCCCAGCTCAAGAAATGGCGTTCCGAAAAGGCTGAATTGATGCAAGTAGAGGTAGCCAGGATCCTGGGCCAGAAGACCCTGCTTGAGATCGTGCAGACCCTTCCCGTAACCGGAAAGGAGCTGAAGGAGGTGAAGGGGATGGGCGGCGTCAGGATGAAGCAGTTTGGCAGGGAGATTCTGGAGATGATCCTCGCATATCGCGGTAACCATGGGATGGAGGTTCCACCCGAAGCCGAAAAAGAGGCTGCGAAAGCGGGGATGGATTCCAGGCAGCTTAGTTATGAATTTTTCAAAAATGGACTCTCTATTCCGGAGATTGCCCGAGGCAGGCAGATGGCCGTTTCTACCATTGAGTCGCATCTGCTGAACTATGTCGCGAGTGGCGAAATCGCCATCGACCGCCTGGTCGACAAGCGCAAAGTGAAAGCCATCGAGGAGTGCATCGAACTCAACAATTTCAGGCAACTTACAGATTTAAAGGCCAAATTGGGGGATGAATACAGCTATTCGGAGATAAGGTTTGTGTTGAAACACATAGAAATAGCTAGATAATTCACCACAATAGGCACATAGGCCACAATAGAAAATCTTTGTGGCCTATGTGCCTATTGTGGTGAATTTGTGATCGCAATAGAATACTTATTCCCCTATTGCATTTCCCCGAAAATTTGTAATTTGCAGACTGTTCTGTAAAACTATTCAACAAGATTGGCTGATTTGGATTTCCCTGGTCCAATTCAGTGCATCATAAAACCAAACGATGAAGAAATACATCCTTGCATTCGATCAGGGAACCACCAGTTCGCGTGCGATTGTTTTTGATCACGATGGGTTGCCGGTAGCAACTGCACAAAAAGAATTTACCCAAATCTATCCAAAACCGGGATGGGTTGAGCACGATCCCGATGAGATCTGGTCGACCCAGGCTGCTGTTGGCATGGAAGCAATCTTCAGGGCCGGGGTAGGCGTGCACCAGATTGGTGGCATTGGGATAACCAATCAAAGGGAGACTTCTGTTGTCTGGGATAGAAAAACTGGCCGTCCTGTTGGCAACGCGATTGTTTGGCAGGACAGGCGGACAGCCGATTTCTGTGACCAGATGAAGAAGGAGGGACATGGCCAGATGATACTGAACAAAACAGGGCTAATCCCAGATGCCTATTTCTCGGCCACCAAAATAAAGTGGATACTGGACCATGTGGAAGGGGCGCGAAAACTGGCGGTCAAAGGCAGACTGGCTTTTGGCACCATCGACAGTTGGTTGATCTGGAAGCTTACACGGGGGAAACTCCATGTCACGGATGTTTCCAATGCCTCCCGGACGATGCTGTTTAACATCCACACCCTTCAATGGGATACCGAACTCCTCGATTTTTTCGATATCCCTGCCTCCATGCTTCCCGAAGTAAGATCTTCAAGCGAAGTTTATGGCAAAACCGTGGACCCGTTTCCCTCGCCAATCCCAATATCAGGAATCGCAGGCGATCAGCAGGCTGCCCTATTCGGGCAGATGTGCATTGTACCGGGTATGGTTAAAAACACCTATGGGACTGGCTGTTTCATGATGATGAATATCGGCCCGAAGCCCATTGAATCGAAGAGTCAGCTCCTTACCACAGTAGCCTGGAAGATCGGGAATGATGTAACCTATGCGCTCGAAGGAAGCATTTTCATCGGCGGGGCAGTGGTGCAATGGCTTCGTGATAGCCTTGGGGTAATCGTTCTATCCAACGATGTTGAACAACTGGCGGCAAAAGTAAAAGATAGTGAGGGGGTCTATTTCGTTCCAGCTTTCGCCGGATTGGGGGCCCCATATTGGGACCAGCATGCAAGAGGTACCCTAACGGGGATTACTCGCGGATCGACAGATGCCCACATTGCCCGCGCTGCGGTGGACAGTATTGCCTATCAAACCTATGATGTATTGCTGGCGATGCAGAAAGATTCGGGCGTGACTATTCGCGAACTGAGGGTGGATGGGGGCGCAACGGTGAACAACAGTCTTTTACAATTTCAGGCCGATCTGTTGCAGAACAACGTTGTCCGTCCAAGGATTACCGAAACTACTGCCCTGGGCGCCGCCTATCTTGCCGGTCTGGCTGTAGGTTACTGGTCCGACATTCACGATATCAGCCAGCAATGGCAGCTCGACCGGACCTTCACTCCCGGTATTCCTGCCAGCGAAACTACCGCCCTGATCAAAGGTTGGCACAGGGCTGTGAGGGCGGCAGTTGCATGGGCGGAGGAAGGTTAGGAGAAAGTGACTAGAGTGACTAAAGTGAACTAAAGTGACTAGAGTTAATAAAGTTATGGACTCCGAACATCTATTCATTGCGGCGAAGTACTTTAGTCACTTTAGTCACTCTAGTTCACTTTAGTCACTTATAGCAAAGCATTACTAATTCTAATTATTACTAAAATGACCCCCTTCTTAGGAGAATTTTTTGGAACGGCCATCATCCTGTTATTGGGTGGTGGGGTTTGCGCAAACGTTGCGCTAGAAAAAACAAATGGGAAAAACAGCGGCTGGATTGTGATCACCTTTGGTTGGGCAATTGGCGTATTTTCAGGCGTGCTGTTGGCCGCACCCATCAGCGGGGCGCACCTCAATCCGGCTGTAACCATCGCTTTGGTGCTGGCGCACAAATTCTCGGCATCACTTATTCCACTCTATTTGACGGCCCAGCTTTTGGGGGCTATGTTTGGAGCCGGACTGGTTTGGCTGGCCTACAAAAAGCATTTTGATGCAACGGTCGATGGTAATACGAAACTTGGTGTTTTTTGCACGGCACCCAATATCCGAAGCTATTGGTACAATATCTTGACTGAGTTGATCGGCACCCATATGCTCACCATGGCAGTTCTCTATATGGCTGTCCCGGAAGTTGGACTTGGGGCGCTGAGCGCCTTGCCTATTGCATTGGTCGTGTTGGGAATCGGACTATCGCTGGGAGGGCCAACAGGCTATGCCATCAATCCTGCCCGCGATTTGGGCCCGCGCATCATGCACTATTTGCTGCCCATCCCAAACAAACGTGACAGCGACTGGAAATACGCCTGGGTACCCATTGTCGGACCATTGCTGGGGGCTGTTTCGGCGGCGGGATTGTTTTTGGTGCTGAAGAGTCTTTAAAAGAAGTGACTAGAGTGAACTAGAGTGACTAAAGTGACTAAAGTACTTATGCTTCAATCATCATTTGTTTGGAATCCACAACTCTAGTCACTTTAGTTCACTCTAGTCACTTTAGTCACTTTAGTTCACTTCAATATAACCTCTACCACAGGGATTTCCATCGGCGGTTTAAGAACCGGAAGCTGCAAATTGACGGATTGACTATCTGCATCTTTCCCTGTACGGTATTTGACTTCTGATGCATCGTGCAGAAACTGAACATATTTGATTTTGTCTGCAATGTTCTTCATCTTCAGGTTACCCATCGGATAGGAGAGGAGGTGAATGTACAATCTCTTTGTTGTTGCATTGTAGGTAAGCAGGGTGTTGTCGGGAGCGACAAATTCTGCGGGAGCTTCGGTACATCCATAGATCGAACGGTTGTTGTATTTCATCCATTCGCCCATGGCTTTCAGGCGGTCCTGGGCACGGTAGTCAAAGAGTCCGCGCGCGGTGGGACCGACATTCAGAAGGAGGTTACCGCCTTTGCTGACCGATTCGATGAGCAGTTCGAGTAACTGTGCCGGACTCTTCCAACTGGTTTCGTCCCGGAAATATCCCCACGAACCGGAGAAGGTCTGACAGGTTTCCCAATATACTTTCTGACCATCACGTTCCGGCCATTTCTCCACTTTATACTGCTCGGGTGATTCGAAATCCCAACCGTAATCCTTGTCTTTCAGGTCGAGACGATCGTCGATGATGATAAAGCTGCCACTG
>JBBIUJ010000069.1:0-16125 GCA_037440345.1 Prolixibacter sp. | reverse complement strand
CATCTTCAACGGTCCCTTGAACCATTCCTTCTGAAACATTAACAGGTGAGGATTGCTGCGCGAAACTTTGTCCGGCAACAAACCATGCAAACACAGCGATTAAAAATGATACCCTTTTCATTGATTTTTTATTTAAATAACAACAAAGCCAATTCGCGCAGACTGCGGCGCCAGGTCTGGAACTCGTGACGAGTATTCACGGATACATAGGAGACTGCATTGATGCCGGCCTCTTTTAGGGCGGCTGCAGAATTCTTCACGCCATCGGGGTTTTCGAAGCTGCCGCAGCTCAAAAAGATGAGTTTTACTTTCGACTTGTCTTTGATTTCCTCGGGCTTGTATAATCCACCACTGAGCAGGGCATAATACGAGAAGACTTCAGGTTTGTTGAGTGTGATCGTATGGGTTTCCATGCCTCCCATCGAGAGTCCGGCCATGGCGCGGTGTTGCTGATCGGCGATTGTATTGAAGTTCGCATCAATATAAGGGATCAATTCCCCGACAAGTACCGTTTGAAATGGAGTGATGTCGAAATTCCTCAGTCCACCGAATTTGATTTCATTGGTCATTCCGTAGGTCATTACAATAATAAAGGGTTTGATCTTTCCTTCAGCAATCAGGTTGTCCATGATCAGGTTGGCATGTCCCTGATTTGACCATGCCGTTTCATCTTCGCCCCATCCATGTTGAAGATAGAGAACAGGATAATGTTTGCTTTTGTCTTTACTGTATGATGGAGGGGTATAGACAAAGGCCCTGCGTGAGGTTGAGGTGCTCTTTGATGGGAAAAGAATCTGCTGCACATTACCATGAGGGACCTCCTTCAAGGAATAGAACTCCTGGTCATGAGCGGGTATTTCGATGCCGCTTTCCCAACGGGTGGAACCGTAAAAGTTTAACGTTCCCGGATCATTAAATACCCCGCCGTCGATTGTAAGATGGTAGTAATGGAACCCTTCTTCCATTGGTCCCGCAGTCGTGCCCGTCCAAGAACCATCCCCGGCTTTCACAAGTGGAGTACCGCCTTTGGTACCGCCTAGTCCCAGGCTCACGACAACACTCTGGGCCTGTGGGGCCTCTATGCGGAAACGTGCATATCCCTGCGAATTAACCTGAGGAAACTCTTTTCCTGGTTGGTTCAGACTTGAAGATTTGAAATCCTCGGTTATGGTTGGCTGGCCTGTCTGTGCAAAGCAATGCAAACTGACTATGGTCAGTAATAATACCAGAATTATCGAATATTTTTTCATCATCTTGTCTTTTAGTTAGTGAATAGAAGTGGAGCAAAATCATTCAGCGCCCTGCGCCAACTTTGCCATTCGTGTGTCGTTTGAGGAGAGACATAATACCGGTTATCGTTTTTCGGTATCTTTGTCATATCCGGGTGGTGTATAAATGAAACAACGACGCATACTGTTGTTGCTTTTTGAAAAATATGTAAGTTCACGTACCTGGCCATTATTTGTATAAGCAATTAGGCTTGTATCGAAAATTCCCAAAAAAATATTATGAATAAAGTAAGTCTAAATTTTATAGCCATAATAAAACCTTTATTCTCATAAACGATAAAAAATCACAAATCTATTTCTGATTGAAGAGATGACAAAAACAAATTTGGAGTTTGTATTTGTTTAGTCATATAGGAATTCACATTTTTTCTTTCACAAATCTGCTTAAAGATAAAATAAATTATTGATATGATTTAAATGGTAAATATCTTCAGAATCCAGATCCAAATAGCTGTATCAACCCGTTTTGAGAAATAAGAGTTGAAATAAAAATTACAAGTAAGAAGTTGTAATTCAGCTATGGGAATGTAGGTATAATTATCACGGCCAATCATCCTGATTGGGTGGTTACAAATTACTATCATCAAATTTATTGATCTCTTGAATTTTCTGTTCACAAGAAAAAAAACCTCAACGATAGAACAAAATGGAGAAGAGTACTATAACCTGTATGCGATGGTCAATTAACTATACTCCGGCCACCCGGTCCTTGTAAACCCGCAGACAATCTTCCAACCGATCGTGAGCTGTTGTATCACCCGGAACATTGTGGGAAGGATGTATGTAGAGTTTGACTCCCCTGTCGGCAAGTATTTCGGCCGTTGTAATCACAGTCATCCATACAGCCGTGACAAAAGCCAGGGTTGACACAGGTCCGATCTTGTCAAAATGGTTTTTCAGATCCACGGATGCATCCTGAATGGGGACGCAAGTATCGACGACCACATCGGCCAGTTCAAATAGGGTTTTGCCCGATGAGTGCCTGGTTTGTTTCCCTTCAGCCTCACCGGCCGATCCGAAAACAATCAATTTATTTCCCATCTCCTTCACCTTTAAGGCAATGTCAATATTTACCGCGTTGATGCCGGTATGAGAAAACAGCCAGAAGCAATCGTCTTTGTGAAAACGGTAGCCCTTCATGATTTCAGTGCCATACCCTTCGACCCTTTCCAGAAATACGAAATTCTGAACGCTCATGCCTTTGGTGATGTTGGTAAAAAAGGTTAGGGTAAGCTCGAGCATGGGATGAAACCCGACAAACCCTCCGATACGGGGATATATCTCCTGGATAGGTAGTGTCGCATGGCCGCAACCAAAGGTATGTACCCAACGTTCCTTTTCGATGGAATCGGCCATGATGAGGGCAGCCTTTTTAATGTTTTGCATCTGGGTATCTTCAATTTTGTCCATAATGCCGCGGGCATTATCCAGCCATTTTTTTGCTAACATGATCGTGGGTTTTAAGAAGTTTATAATCGATGGTTTTTAATAGAAATATCATTGCCAGAATGAATGACAAAATCAAAACATTCAATTTTCCAATGCCAAAGGTATTCAATATATATCCTGTAAAGGCGTTTAATGAGATATTCCCAACAAGGGCAATCCCGATCACCATGCTGAACGCGGTTCCTGCGTTTGAAGGAAAAAATCCTGCCGTGTAACTCAGCATAACGGGAAATGAAGCGGCCAGGCCAATTCCCATCATTGCTATACCAACCAGACCTAAATAAAAGGAGTTCCCAAACTCCAGCAGCAAAACACCTCCGATAATAGTTAACATGCTTATAAAAACCACCCGGTAAGGGGATGCTTTCTTTAACACCTGACTAAGCGCCAGCCTGGTCACGGTAATACCTAAAGCGCTGATGGTGATGGCATACAATCCTTTGTAATAACTTACCAGGAAAGCCTCCTTCAGGAAGGTTGGTGTCCACAACGGCACAATGGACTCGACCGCACTTTGAAAAAATAGGAATAGTCCGACCAGCAGAATAGCGGGCCTTGTGAAAAAACTGAAATATTGTTTCATCGGAATCGCCTTTGCGTGCGGACATTTTGGAAAATGCACAAACGCGACCAATGCTAGTGGTATTAGTAAAAAGAGAGAAACAACGGATAGTATTGATTGATAAGTAAATCCGAGGTCTATTAATAGGGAAGTTGTCAACGGGAATCCCAATGCTCCGATGCCATAGAAGACACCCAGCAAACTGAGATAGGCGCTACTGTTATCCGGAAAGAGCGCTGCCACAATCACATTGGTTACGCCGTTGATCATGCCACCACCAAGGCCGATAAGGAAGAAGAGATAAGGAATTAACGGAACGACACTTGTATTTATTATTCCTGCCATCCCAATAAGAATCAGCACAACACCTGCCAACATAACGGGTTTATAACCAAACTGGTCGGCAACCGGTCCGAAAACAAACGAACCTAACAAAATGCCGAATGCCAAAACTGAGGCACAAAGACCAATAAAGAGCTTATCCACTCCGAATTCAACCATGATAAAATTATTGATGGTCCCTACCACCACCATGGTGATTCCAAAGAGCATCATGACCAGACCCGTGACAACAAATTGTACTTTTTTCCTATCCATTGGGCGATTTTATTTTTTCAGATTGGATGGCGTAATATATTGCGCCGTGAAGTCCGGTCAGATCGCCATGGTCAGAACAGGCCAGTTGTACTTTTTTCATGCTTACTGGTTGTCCCCATTTCAGTGCCTCCGTATAGATGGCATCCAAAAACCTGGCTCCATTGCTGCTAAAAACGCCTCCTCCAAAGATTATTTTTTCAGGATTGAAGATGCTTACCAAATTGGCCACACTCATACCCCAGTAGGCTATGGCATTGTTCATCACGGCAACGGCAATCTCTTCATCCTTATCAAACTCTTCCACAATATTGAGTGAGTTGGGTTCTTTAAGGAATTTAAAAACGCCTTTGTAGTCGGGTCTTGCAGCGATAACTTCCCTGGCGTACCGAGCAATTCCCTCTCCTGAGGCATAATATTCGTTGCACCCTGCCGGGATGTATTTTTCCTCAAAAGGCCTGTTGAGCGCCAGCCAGCCAATTGCCCCTGCTATTCCGTCTGAGCCGTACAGAACTTCACCATTGATCATGATTCCGGCTGCCAGTCCGGTACCTACCGCGATATAAATGACATCTTTGCACCCTTTTGCTTTGCCTTTCCAAACTTCGCCCAGAATATAGCATGCCCTGTCGTTGGTGATATAGAAATGGATGGCAGGGAATGATTCCTGCAATTTTTTAAGCAATGGGTAATTATCCCATCCGGGTATATTTGGCGCCCAGACATTCCCGGTAGTTGCATAATAGATCCCTGGGACTGAAACACCAATTGAAGTAACAGTTTCACCTGTTTTCCCTGCCTCTGCCAGCAAAAATCGAATCCGGGTATTTATTAACTCACCAACTTCTTTCCCTTCAGCCTTGTCGAGATAGGTTTTGTTGTGGCAAATGATTTGATCTGTACCGGATAATAAGGCGCTGCTGATTTTTGTACCTCCAAGATCCACTCCGATTACAGCCATGGTGATTCCTCTTTAACTGTTATATTTCGCATTCCTTCATTTTCAGGTTATTACAAAGATAAATTTATCTGCGAAAGTGGAGCAATAAAGAGCTGTAAGAATTTGAAAATTAGAGAATCGTCTCCACTGGTTCCGATCCCTCTTTGATACTTACCCGAACAGGAAGATTGATTGTTACTTTGGTCCCATGCAATTTTTCTGATTTTATTTTCATCCTTCCACCAAGCAATTTGATCAGGCCAGAGGTAATGCTCAACCCTAATCCGTTTCCTTCAAAGGCTCGTTTGCTGGATACGTCCTCTTGCATAAACACCTCTGTTATCTGTTTTTGGGCATCCGGATCAATCCCAATCCCAGTGTCTTTTACAAAAAATTCAAGTCTCTCTTTTTTTAATTTGTAACCAAAAGAGATGGTTCCGCTTGGTGTAAATTTTACTGCATTGTTTAATAAATGAACCAATGATTTATACAACAAATCCTCATCAGTTGTTAAGGTAAAATCTTCAGATTCTGCAGAATATTCCATTTTCAATTCCAGATTTTTCTCTTTACAAGATTCATGGAATTGATATTCCAATGTTTGAACCAATGATAAACAATTTACGGGTCTGAGGTTAACTGGCATATTCCCTGAAACTATCAGGGATATGTCCATATAGTCGTTAATTGTATTTATGAGTCTGGTACTGCTTTTATTCAGGATATCCAAATACTCCTCTTTTTCTTCCTGCAAAATATCTGGTTGGGTTATCAAGGTTCCAAATCCAACGATGCCGGAAAGGGGAGTGCGAATTTCGTGTGAGATATTATTCATGAAAGCAGTTTTAAGTCTGTCGCTCTCTTCCGCTTTTTCTTTTGCATGGATTAGTTCAAATTCAGCCTTTTTTCTTTCAGTGATATCGTGGCTCGTACCAACAAAACCGAATATTTTTCCATTGCTGTCACGAATTGGGACCTTTGTGGTTTGCATGCTTAACCGCTTGCCTGTAGGATAGAGGCCTTCTTCTTCTTTTTCATAAATGGGAATGCCTTCCAAAACTTTGAGTTCATCCGAGTAGAATCGTGCAGCATCCTCATGAATATAAAAATCCTCATCTGACTTTCCGATCAACTCCATTGGAGACTGGACGTCCATATATGTAGCGCATGCTTGGTTGGCCATAATAAAGCGGCTTTCATTATCTTTCACATAAATCAACTCTGGTAGAAGATCAACCAATGTGCGAAGCAATGAACGTTCGCTTTCCAGTTCGCTCTCTGCTTTTCTGCGTTCGGTGATATCCCTTATTGATCCGGCAATATGGCTAAAGGGACCGTCAGCTTTCGAAATTAACCGTGCATTGACAGAAGCATATTTTACATTACCGCTCTTGGTCTTGAGCATCAATTGATAGTCGCTGATATCACCCTTTTTAATGATTTCATCGAGCAGGTGCATCCTGTCTTCCGGGTTATAATAAAGATTTGCCACCGGTTTGCCTATTATTTCATCCCTGTCAAATTCGGAAAAGTATTTAATGGATGGGCTTATTTCCTGAACAATTCCGCTAAAGTCAATTTGAAAAAAAACGTCATGAACATTTTCGAAAATGGTACGGTATTTTTCTTCGCTAATCCGCATTGCCTCTTCTTCTTGTTTGCGTTTGGTAATATTTGTCGCAACACCAATGATAGCGACCGGATTCACCATCTCATCATAAATAATTGAGGTAGATAGAAAAACAGGAAATTCGCTGCCATCCTTTCTCCGGTTTAGCAGTTCGCCCTGCCATCCTCCATTAAGTGTTGAAGGTAAAATCTCTTCTAAAACTGACCGCGCATTGTTTTGTGACTGGACGATTTTTACTGATTTTCCAATCAGTTCACTTTCTTCATACTGATATGTTTTCAGAAATGCGCTGTTGACAAAGATTATTTTGTCCTCAATATCTGTTATGGATACGCATTCACTGATACTGCGTATGGCATGGGCAAGCATAAATATTGTCTCTTCTGCTTTTTTGCGTCCAGAGATATCACGAACTATGGCCTGCAATAATATTTGCCGATCAAATTCGATCCTGTTGAGTGAGATTTCTGCGTCAAAGCTTGTTCCGTCTAATCGTTGATGTTTCCATTCGAACCGTTGTGAGATCCCGTTAAGGGCCAATTTTATCAATTCAATTGCCCTTTCGCTCGATAAAATACCGTCAGCCTGGTATAATGGCGAGAAAAATATGGGTGTTTTTCCTATAATGTCATCCATTGTGCAACCAAAAATCCTTAATGTTGCCGGATTGCATTCGATTATAGTTGCATCCCGCATGATGAAAATGCCATCATTCGCATTTTCAAACAAAGCCTTGAACTTTCCTTTGCTTTTATTTAGGCGATCTTTTATAATTACCTGGGTTTCATTGTAGTAAAAAAGTATAATGGCCACAATAAAGCTGCTGGCCAGAAATACAAGAAGGGCAAGGGAATAATAGATATTATGCATAGAATTGTCCGCTTTTATAAGTATAGCGGCCAAACCAATATAAACGAGCCAAACAAAAAAGAAGGTCGAAATTGTTGCAATAAAGATTTTTAAATTAGCCTTTGAAGCGGGTTTTGAAGGTATTCCCATAAGACTCCGAATAAAGGAAAGCTGCAAAAAAGTTTCAGAAGCTATAACCAGGATGACCAGATTAATACTGTCTTTGAAGGCTATCCCCCAAAGTAACTCCTGCGGCACATTATTGATCGTTTTTGCCTCCCAAAAAGTAGGATTGAAGCTAAGCAACTTATTGAACAGGAAGCCATCGTAAAGAAAATTAGATAAAATGCTTAGGGATAAAGCTATTGAGATCCTTAATGGAGTATTTTCAAGCTTTGTAAAGTGGTTTTTGTCTTTGAATAACCCTAACAATACATAAGAACCTGCAAAAATCAAAGTTGTGCCGATGTTGGCCCATCCATTGTTTTGCCAAAGCAGAAAGGGGAAGAGCGCCCCGCCTGATAAGCCTGCCAAAAGACCAAATCGCCATCCATAGGCCAAAGCTGCAAGAATAGGCAAAAAGAGTGACCATGGAATATTAACGTGTACCTCCCCCAATGTGGTTACAATTCCATAAGGCGATAATAACAAGCTTATCAGCCCACATAAAATCGATATACCCACTTTTCTTCTTAATGAAACAACCATTTGATTTTCCATTAGGTTCAGAATTACGGAATACCACCACTGGTCAGATCATTTAAAATTACATTTTTTTTCTTTGTAACCAAAACATTACTGTTGAATAAATTTATATTCAATGCTGCAGTATAATCCACAGTTATCCTAAAATTTAACAAATGCTTCAATGTTAAGTAGGATTCAGAATTATGCATTCAATAAGAGGGGTAGCGAATCCTGCCAAATGAGCTCAGTGCTCATCAATATTGTGAAGCATCCGGAAAGAGTGCTCCAAAGTCTTGAAAATTTCTTCACAATACTCTTTTACTGCTTTTGGATTTCCCGGCAGGGCGTAGAGCAATGTTTTACCGGCGACACCTGCAATACTTCTGCTCAGGAGTGCGTTTGGGAATTGCACGCCATACTTGAACCGGATCATTTCCATAATGCCAGGAATCTCTTTGTCAATCAGTTTTTTAATGACATCCGGGGTAATGTCGCGGGAGCCAATTCCCGTACCTCCGGTGGTGAAGATAATATCAGTATTTTTCTTTATCAGAGTGTTCAATAACTCCTCTAATTGCTCCGCATTGTCTGGTATTATCGTATTTTGGACCGAAACGCGTCGACCGTTGCCTGAGAAAAATGTTTCAGTCAATTTTTTAAGTAAGGGGCCGCTCAGGTCTTCATAAATCCCCTGACTCGCCCTGTCGCTGAGTGTCACAACGTGTACCTCAATGATTTTGGGGTGGTATTCAAGAACATCCCCCGCCTTGAGAAACCCACCTTCCAGCACCCTGCAAAAGATTCCCTCTTTGGGCATCACGCAGTTGCCGGTTTCCTGAAAGATGGCGCAATTGTTGCCATGGCATTTCTTCCCAATCTGTGTTACTTCCAATATAACAGAGCCGGAAATCAACCGGTCGAAAGGTTTCATCTCGTACAACGGGAACCCTTCCGTAGTGATATTTTCCGCGAATTCGCCGAAGGCAAGCTTGCGTCCTAGGGATGGCTCCGATTTGTCGAGGCTTTCTTTTCCTAGCAGGCTGACCTGCCTGTGCCACATACCACCATGAGCGTCACCCAGAATACCTTCCGGGGTGAGCGTAATTTCACCTGCCGGGATTTTGATGGTCCCCTTTTTTTCGGAGATATTGACTGATAATATTTTGATCTTTTCCATTTTTAGCCGGTTATGTCTGATTTTGTCTTGGAAGTCAGCTTGATCGCCCCAATTTCCATCGCTTTATCGACGGCCTTGCACATATCGTAGATGGTAAGCAGTCCGATACTTACGGCTGTCAGCGCCTCCATCTCAACACCGGTGGTGCCTGTACATTTCACCTCACTTTCTATGGTAACTCCGGTTAAGTCGGGGAGGGCTGTGACCAGCACCTTGCTTAATGCAATGTTATGGCAGAGGGGAATAAGTTCGGCTGTGCGCTTAGCCGCCTGAATTCCGGCTATTTCGGCAACCGTCAGAACATCACCCTTCTTCATCAGATTTTGAGAAATGAGATTCAGCGTCTCCTGCGAAAGCGTAATGTGACCGGTTGCCTTGGCCACCCTCAATTGCACCGCTTTATCCCCCACGTCCACCATGCGCGCGTTGCCTTCAGAATCGGTATGTGTCAACTCTTTCATTTTCTATTATCCTCCTATGTTATAAAAACTTCCTTTGCCATTCAAACAGCCGTTTAACGGTTTGCAGTCCAAAGCTGCCAACAGCGCCTTTTCGGCGCCCATCGCCCGAACAGAAAATTGCTGTTCGTCAAACAGACAGGGCATCACCATGCCATTTGCGGTAAGTCGTAATCTGTTGCACTGGTGACAGTTTCCACCATTTCCCCCTTCAACAATCGAAAATTCGCCTGTTTCGAGGTTCATTTGATGGATAAACCTTACATGAAGATTGTTCTTTCTGCCAAATTCCTTCACGGCCATGGCATCTTCCTCCATCGAAGATTTCAGCACGACACAGTTGATTTTTACGGGATCCAATCCCGCAATTTGTGCAGCTTCTATGCCACGAAGTACCTTGTTGAGATCTCCACCCCTGGTGATTTTTTTAAACTTTTCAGGGTTAAGTGTGTCAAGGCTGATGTTAACGCGTTGCAAACCGGCATCTTTCAAGGGCCGGGCCAGTTCCTCCAAAAATATTCCGTTGGTGGTCATGGAGAGATCTTTCACCCCATCTACTGCAGAGATCCGGGCGATCAGTGCCACGATATCCTTCCTGACAAGCGGTTCCCCTCCCGTGATGCGGAATTTATCGACACCCAACGACACGGCAACCTTCACAACATCAGTAATTTCATCAAAAGTCAGGATATCCTGATGGCTCATGAGTTGTATACCATCTTCTGGCATGCAATAGGTGCACCGCAGGTTGCAACGATCTGTTACAGAGATCCTGAGGTAATGAATATCTCTTTTATAACGGTCTAACACGGACTTGATCTCCTTTCTTAAGTTTTGTTACGCCCAGAGGGATTTCCATGATCAATTTTGCATGTATGTAGGCATGGATATGCGCTGAACCATGGTATTCGACGGGCATCACCGTTCCCTTACCGGTTGGGAGAGCCGGGATGAAAATCAACTGATCCCCTTTGGTACGGTTAAACTCCTCTTCGAGTGGCAAATACCAGAAAGCGTTCTCTTCCGCATTTCCCATTAACCCTGCCAGAAATGGTTTTACCATCACCTCCAGTTGAACGAATGATGAGACCGGATTACCAGGCATGCCAAAAATAAAATGGTTCTCTTTTTCGCCGAAAAGCAGGTGTTTGCCGGGTTTTACATTCATACCGTGAAACGGAACGTTCACTCCGAGTTTATTCAATATTCCCGGAACAAAGTCGAAATCCCCAACAGAAACACCGCCGGATATCAAGGTTACATCATATTTTTGAAGCGCCATGGCAAGGATTTCCTCCAAAGATTCCTGGTCGTCCCGAATGATACCAAGATATTCAGGTAATATTCCCATTTGTCTTATCTGTGCATGCATTTGGTAACTGTTGCTGTTCCTGATTTTCGAACTTCCAGGCTTTATGACGGGCTCGACAAGTTCATTACCGGTTGAGATGATGGCGACTGAAGGCGTCCGGAAGACCAGGGGAAGCCAATAACCTACAGAAGCAAGGATTGCAATGTGCGAGGGCAATATCTTTGTACCGCTCTTTATAACCAGTTCGCCGGCTTTTACATCTTCTCCGAGCAGACAAATATTGGTTTGCGATGTTTCGTGGGTACATCTGATGTGGTTTGTATCCAACTTTTCGGCATGCTCTTTCATTACGACAAAGTCGGCGCCCTCGGGAACCATCGCACCGGTCATGATGCGTGCGCACTGGTTTTCGCCGATGGATTTTGTGGGGGTTGTTCCGGCTGGAATCTCCTCAACGACCACCAGGTGATTTTTAAGGTCTGACCTTCTGCAGGCAAAACCGTCCATGGCCGATTTGTTGAAGGGGGGCATGGAAACATCCGAATGGATATCTTCTGCAAGTATTCTGTCCAGGGCATGGTACAAATCGACATACTCGGTACCTTGCCTGATTGAATAGGTCTTTAAAATCGCTAATGCCTCTTCGAACGGTATCATCCTTTTACTATTTTAATTTCCATTGTTTGTCTGATATTTCAATCAAATGAATGTCAAAATCTATTTCGTGTCCATCAAAGTTAACGACGCGATCGGCAAGCGACAATAGTTTTGCACTATCCGGTTTTAAAGCCCCGTTACCGGGAAGCTGCATCATGAGAAATAGTCCGGGACGGATCAGGTGGCGCAATCCGCCTGATTCGCAGACCACCATGCTGTTTGCAGGTATCCTGGTAAGTATTTCACTAAATGCTTCCGGCAGGTACTCGTCAGTTGTCATGACAAACCAGGATTGAACTGCGCCGGCTTTCAGCATTAGCGAGCTGTCTTTTCCGGTGGCAGGATTCAATTCCTCTGCTATGTAAATACTTGGTTTGTCTATGATTACAACGCCGTTACCACGATCTGCGTGAAAATGCGGTGTGATTTTAACGGCTACAATGGAATGATTGGCAGAGAATTTCCCGATAATCTGACAGGCAAGGGTCGTCTTTCCGGTATTTCTTCCGGTACCGGCGATGATCAGAAGTCGCGGAGCGATCTCAATTGCCAGGAATAAAACAGAAGCAAGAAGGTATTTCAGTTGCCTGGGTTTTAACCTGGAGCTGCCGATATAAGATCCGGCAATACCCCCAACGATTCCAACCGCAATCCAGGCAATGATACGTGGCTCCATGGAAAATCCTTTGTTAACCAGGGCGAAAAGTCCCGACAGGGAGTTTAAAAAGATGAAGAGGGCAGAGGCGGTTGCCGATTCTTTGACATTTGCCCAATGCATTTGAATCAGGAGCGGACTGAGGATGATCCCGCCCCCAATGCCGATCATTCCTGAAAAGAATCCGAGGATGGCCCCAATTGTGATGGCCAAAATAAATGGAACTGTCTTTGATTCTTCTGAAAATGCCTTGGGATTCAGTACCATTCTCGCAGTGGCCAGGAGGAGAAAAATGCCGAGTATTATTTTGTAAACGGAGGAACTTACCGGGACCAATGCCCCAAAATAGGAGAAGGGAATGGATGTCACCAGGAAGGGAAGAATAAGTTTCCACCTGAAATAGCCCGCTTTGTAATAGGCGAAAAACGCGATCGCCGAGACAAAGACGTTGAGTGTCAGGGCGGTGGATTTCATGAAAAGGGGAGCGACTCCAAACAGCGCCAAAAGAGCGAGGTAACCGGTTCCTCCGCCATGTCCGACGGATGAATAGAGAAATGCGATCACAAAAAGGGATACCAAAAGCAAATATTCCATACTTACAATATTACTCTCCCGGTTCCCGAAGTAACACAGACACAGCATACACCGCAGTGAAGCATTCAATGTCAGAATGAACTGTATCTCCTTTCCAAATTAAGGAATTGTCCTTCGGGAGGCATCTTCGTTTCCAAAGAGACCCATCGGTTACCATTTCCTGTGCCTATAACATTTAGAAAAGATAACTCGGAGAAATTTTTGTCAAAGGAAAGAACTTTTGGTTAATTTGTAAAGTTAAGCAATGGTTGCCATGATTATTTTTAGGCATTCTAAGCAGTTTGTTAGTTCTGTATGACATTTCCAGTGATTTTGTATATTTTTAAGTAATTGAAAAGAAATAATGAACCATTTGAATTTTCTGTTTCCCCTTTTTGCCCCCTCTAAATCGCCCCAAAATGGAGACTTCAGATTCATGTTCAGATCAACATCAGGGCACCACACCATTATCTTAGAAGAGTTGTGTGGGTTCATAATGAAGAAGATATAAAGTAAGAGGCTGTGTATAGTTTGGTCAAATGCCATAAACTGTTCAACCCTTTCGGGGTTGTCGTTGCATTTGTTCTATTTTCCCCCGGTTGCACCGGGGGTTATGGACATTTAACCCTTTTCAGGGTTTTTGAAGAAAAAAGTCTGAAGGACTTGAATATAAATAACCCCCGTGAAACCGGGGGAAAATGACAGACTAGGTTCAGGAACCCCAAAGTGGGTTCAACAATTCTGTTAGTAAATTTAAACCGTTTCGAAGACAATGTTTTGTTCCAACTACTTATTACAATTTTTAAACGCAATTTTATCATGATTCCCATGACCACTAAACATTCATTTTTTATCCCGGCTTTGATGGCAGCCTCGGTTGTTGCCCCGTCATTAAAGGCCCAGACAGGGCATAAAGATGCAAATGCAGTTGCACAGAAGCCCAATATTGTCTACATTCTTGCTGATGATTTGGGCTACGGTGATCTTAGCTGTTACGGCCAAAAGCGGTTTCAAACGCCAAACCTGGACAGGATGGCAAGGGATGGTATGTTGTTTACGCAGCACTACGCGGGATGTACCGTCTGTGCCCCATCAAGATGCTCTTTGATGACGGGATTGACCACTGGCCATACGGCGATTCGTGGTAACAAGGGGTGGAAACCTGAGGGAGAATGGCCAATGCCCGCTGCCAATATCACGGTAGCTGAAATGTTAAAGTCCGTAGGCTATGCCACCGGTTGTTTTGGAAAATGGGGATTGGGTTTCGTTGGCACAGAGGGCGACCCGAATAGCCAGGGATTTGATCAGTTTTACGGCTTTAATAGCCAGTCTCTGGCACACAACTATTTTCCAGGTCATTTATGGGAAAACCAAACCAAGATAGTGCTGGCAGGAAATAGCGGGGATAAGTTTGAGGAGTATGCACCCGAACTGATCCACAACCATGCCCTGCAATTTATAGAGAACAACAAGGATCACCCCTTCTTTCTATATTATGCCTCCACCATCCCACACGCGGAACTGATTACTCCCGAGAAAAACCTGAAAGAATTTAGGGGTAAATTTCTGCCGGAAAAAAGTTACAAAGGTGTTGATCCGGGTCAAAAAGGGTTCAGGGAAGGGCCTTACGGATCGCAACCTGAAGTACATGCGGCATTCGCGGCCATGGTGACTTTGCTCGATAAACAAGTAGGCGAGCTGTTAAACAAATTGAAAGAGCTTGGACTGGACAAAAATACCATCGTAATTTTCAGTTCCGACAACGGGCCTCATGTAGAAGGAGGCGCCGATCCTGACTATTTTGACAGCAATGGCCCACTTCGTGGCTACAAGCGCGATTTGTACGAAGGGGGTATCCGGGAACCCATGATTGTGAGATGGCCTGGCCGGGTCAGGGCCGGTTCAAAATCGGAACATATCTCGGCATTTTGGGATGTAATGCCGACCCTTGCAGCTATAACAGGCGCCAAAACTCCTCCAAACATTGATGGGATCTCTTTCCTGCCTACCTTGCTGGCCCAAGAGAACCAGCAGCAACATGAATATATGTACTGGGAGTTTCATGAACTTGGAGGGCGTCAGGCAGTTCGAAAAGGAAACTGGAAGCTGGTCCGGTATCAGGTTTTTGATGCCGCCAAGACAACCACCGAATTATATGATTTATCTGTTGATTTGGGAGAGAAGACCAATGTCGCTACTGAGCGCCCTGAAATAGTGGACGAACTTTCGAAAATTATGAAAGAGGCCAGAATTCCCTCGGAAGTATTTCCTTTCGGTCCAAGGAGGATTATTCAATAGCGCATCTGTGCGGAAAATCTCATTGCGGTGAAAAGTTTTGCTGTTTATCCTGATGATTGATTTGAAAATTTGGGCGTATATTTGGCCTGTCAAAAAGGGAGAATGTTTGGTTATCCTCTCCTTTCTCCTTTAATGGTAATTAGCAACAAATACAATCTATTGATATGATTGCAAAACGAATCGTCCTCTTCGCTCTTCTGCTTATCGCTTTTCAGATGGTTTCCGCTCAGATCCTTGAGCCTGTAAAGTGGAGTTTTGAATCTAAAAAAACCGGTGACGGTGAATATGAGTTGCGGTTTATGGCCAAGATGGACGAAGGGTGGCATGTTTATTCCCAGTTTGTTCCGTCCGGGGGACCTATTCCAACTTCATTCAAATTTGACAATCCTGCCGGCTTCACCCTGGTTGGGAAGGTTCATGAACCCAAACCATTGGAGGAGAACGACCCCAATTTCAACATGGTGGTAAAGTACTTCACCAATAGTGTTGAGTTTACCCAAAAGGTGAAGGTGATTTCGGATAAACCCGTCGAGGTAAAGGGTTTTCTGGAGTACATGTGCTGCAACAACCAAAACTGCCTGCCGCCAACGGAGGTGAATTACTCCTTCAAATTGGAGGGTGTAAAAACGGCAGCCCTTGCGCCAAAGGATACCACAAAAAAAATTGCAACAGTTCCTGCAGTTGTAACAAAAGATTCTGCAGCTCTTATACCGGTAAAAGAACCTGCTACCATTGCGAAGGCCAAGGCGGAAATTAAACCCACAGCCTCTAACGATGATTTTACCGGCAAGGACCGGACGCTATTGTGGTTCTTCCTGCAAGCGTTTGTCTGGGGATTGCTCGCCATCCTCACCCCATGCGTCTTCCCGATGATCCCCATGACTGTATCCTATTTCATGAAAAGCGGATCCAAGGGGAAAGTACAAGCCATGGTATATGGGCTCTCTATCATAGCCATCTATGTAATATTCGGGGTGTTGGTCTCCGTTCTCTTT
>JBBIUJ010000068.1:0-16165 GCA_037440345.1 Prolixibacter sp. | reverse complement strand
AGCTTGAAGTTTACAGCAATTTTCCTGATAGTTCTTTCAGAAATAGCCCAAGGTGCTTCGCCAACCGACACCAAAAAAATTACCTTTGAAGAGGCGCTGCAAATGACCCTTCAGAACAATTTCCTGATCAAGCAATCGGGCCATCAATTGCTGCAAATGGAGCAGGAGATGAAAAGCGCCAAAGGACTTCGCTACCCGAAAATTTCGCTCAGCGCCGGCTACAACCTGATGGAAGATAAGCTCCATTTTGATCTTTCACCCGTTAGGGACGCCATCACACCTCTTTACCAAACATTGGGAAGTTACGGTGTATTCAGCGGCGTTCCGAATCCTGATCCTTCGACAAACACGATTATGCCTGTTCTACCCGATAACATATCGACCCAGGTTGTCAGAAAAAAAATGGTTGAAGGTTTGAACACCATCAAAAATGCAGAATGGGATCTTACCATTCAGGAGAGGCAGTTTGCAATGTTGAATGCCGGATTCTTATGGCCGCTGTTCACCGGTGGCAAAATAAATGCGGCCAACAAAGCCGCCAAGATAAAATATGATGCTGTAGCGCTTGAAAACATTCAGAAATCGTATGAATTAACCAATGAACTGATTGAACGCTATTTTGGAATGGTATTAGCGGAACAATCGCTGCTTGTGAGGGAGGAGGTTAGGTCGACCATGGAACGCCATTATCAGGATGCTGAAAAGCTGCAGAAACAGGGTCAGATTGCCAATGTGGAGTTGTTAAATTCGAAACTTTACCTGGCAGATTCGCAACGGGAGCTTCAAAAATCGGTAAGGCAAAACAATATTCTAAATGAGGCATTGCTAAATACGATTGGCGAAAAAGATTATTACTCCATACAACCTGTAACAACGCTTTTCTATCTTGATTCTCTTGAAAATGTTGACTATTTCTATGAAATGGCTCTTCAAAAAAGTCCATTGCTGGCTCAGGTCAACAAGAAGAAAGAACTTGCCCAGGAGGGATACAATGCTGAAAAATCGGGCCATCTGCCTTCAATCGCCTTAACAGGAATGTACGACATTGCCAACAAAGACCTCTCCCCCTATCTTCCCGGGTACATGGTTGGGATTGGCATGAAATGGAATCTATTTGAAGGCAATTCGCAAAACAGCAAAATCAAGGCCTTATCCTATCAAAAACTTGAAGCCGAGGATTATTATCAAAAAGCCTCATCCGACATTCACGCAACCATTAACAAACATTACCAGGAGTTGAACATGTACCGCGAACAGCTTCAAATGCTTGATGCCAGCATGGAACTGGCCAGGGAGTACTTCAGGGTACGAAACAAAGCTTTCAATGAAGGAATGGCAACCTCAACGCAGGTAGCCGATGCTTCACTACTCCTGGCAAAAGCAAGGATCGACCGACTTCAGGCCATGTATGGTTACGATGTATCACTTTCAAAATTAATGTATTACGCAGGAATCACTGATCATTTTGTGGATTACATGAAAAGAGGGGATGCAAAAACGGATGTAGGAGCGAAGTAGGGAGTGAAAATAGTTTGAAAAGTTTGAAATGTTTATAATGTTACCGGTCCCTGAGCTTATAGAAGGGAAATAGGTTGAAATATATAAAGTGATAAATAATAAGATATGAATAAAGCAAAAGGTTTCATTGTTACCGGAGCGCTGGGGCTGCTCTTTCTATTCGTGGTATATGCAATTGTCATTGTAAGCAGACCCGTGCCACTTGAGATCCAGGGAGAGGTCGAAGCCAGCCAGATTAAGGTAGCCTCCAAACTCATAGGCAGGGTGGATAGTTTAGCCGTCAAAAAAGGAGATGAAGTTACTCCCGGAATGCTCCTCTTCTCTTTGAGTTCTCCGGAACTGGAGGCCAAATATAATCAGGCTTCGGCCGTTCGTCAGGCTGCCGATGCGCAGAAAACCAAGGCATACAATGGCGCACAGAAAGAAGATATTCAAGCAGCCTTCAACAACTGGCAAACTGCCTTCGCAGCTGCAGAATATGCAAAAAAGACCTTTTCCCGTATCCAAAACCTGTACAAAGACGGAGTATCGCCTGAACAACAAAAAGACGAAGCAGAGACCCGGATGAAGGCAGCAGTTGAAACTGAGAAGGCCGCTCATTCGCTCTATCAAAAGGCAAAAAACGGGGCCAGATCTGAAGACAAAGATGCGGCAGGGGCGCTTGTGCTTCAGGCAGAAGGCGTAATGAGTGAAGTGAGTTCCTATCTGAGCGAACGCCGCATTACAGCACCTATTAAAGGGGAGGTTGCCAACATTTTGGCAGAACGGGGAGAATTGGTCCCTGCCGGGTATCCCGTGGTTACCATTGTTGATCTGTCGGATGTTTGGATCACTTTCAATTTGAGAGAGGACCTGCTTGCTGACATCAAAAAAGGAAGCATCATCCTGGCAAGAATTCCTGCTCTGGGAATGAAGAAAATAGCGCTCAAGGTTAGCTATATCAATGTTTTGGGCGATTTTGCCACCTGGAATGCCACCAAAACAAGAGGTGATTTTGATCTGAAGACTTTCGAGGTGCAAGCTGTTCCTATTGAAAAAACAGAGGGATTGCGCCCCGGAATGAGTGCGATAGTCAACTGGGACAATGTCAAAAAGTCGAACAAATAAGATGAGCCTCGACCCGATGCTCCTTCGATTTTACCATTCTTCACTGTTAAGGGTAATCCGGCGTGAGTTTGGCAGAATTGCCGATAGCTGGGTTCTGATTTTCACAACGCTTGTGGGCCCTATAGCTTCATTTTTGTTGGTAACCTGGATGTTTTCTGCAGCGGTAGTAAGGGATCTTCCTGTCAGCCTGGTTGATCTGGATCATTCCCAGTTATCAGGAAAAATTGCCAGAATGGTGGATGCTATCCCTGCCGTCAACATAACCCATCAATCGGCTTCACTCGAAGAGGCAAAATCACTAATGGGCAAAGGAGTGTGCGATGCGGTTTTGTACATTCCAAAAGGGATGGAGAAATCGGTTCAAAAAGGGGCTCAGTCTGAGTTGGCATTGTTTCTGAACAATACCAACGTAGTCAAAGGCGGAGTCATCCAGTCGCAAATGGTCACTGCCCTTTCGACAATTTCCGGTGGCATCAAGGTTCAGTCGATGATCAGGAAAGGTGAGCAACCCGGCATCGCTATTCAAAAAGCCTTGCCACTTAAACCTGATGTGCATCTCCTGTTCAACCCTTATGGCAATTATGCATATTTCCTGACGATGGGATTGCTTCCATTACTTGCAGTGGTCTTTATTTTTCTGGGAACCGCTTATGCCATAGGTATAGATATGAAGGAAGGCACTGGTGCAGAATGGATTGCAACGGCTGAACTCAGTACAACCGTAGCTATATTCGGAAAACTGATACCCTATATGTTGCTATTTTTTGTTGACCTGATGGTGATGAATATCCTGCTTATCAGGGTGATGGGGACGCCTCTCAATGGCTCTTTGGGAATGATCATTTTTTCTGAAGTGCTTTTGATATTGGCCTACCAGGCCATGGCCATTCTGTTCTTGACTTTCACTGCAAACCTTCGACTGACCCTTTCATTGGGCAGTGCTTATACGATGATGGCCCTGACCTTTTCCGGATTGACTTTCCCTGCCATGGGTATGTCATTGATCGCAAGAATATTTTCAGGCATATTCCCTTATACTTTTTGGTTAAAAGTGTTTTTAAGTCAATCGTTGAGAGGCGAACCACTGCACAAAGCCATTGTACCCATGTTGATACTTTTGCCATTTATTCTGCTGGGAATTCTGGTTCTTCCTCTGTTTAAAAGGAGACTAGACGATGAAAAATGGCTCACAAGGGACTAAAAATAGCAGACAAAAATTATTGACCATGAGATGGACAGATCAGATAGGACAATCATTTTCAAATGAATGGAGCGCCATTTTAAAAGACCGGGGCGCTGTGCTCATCTTGATTATTGCTGTTTGGATCTATCCATTGGTTTATTCCATCGCTTATCAAAACAATGTGGTCCGTGATGTGCCAATGACAGTGGTAAATCTTGATAACAGCTCACTAAGCCGGCAACTTATCCGAATGATTGGGGCCACACAGGAGATAAAAATTGCCCGGGAGACTGGTGATTTCAAAGAAGCCGAACAGCTTTTCCGCGACGATGGTGCAAAGGGAATTATCGTCATTCCAGCCAATTTCGAAACCAAAATATTAAAAGGGGAACAAACGCACCTTGGATTGTATTGCGACGCAAGCTATTTTCTGATATACAAAGAGAGTTTGCGCGGCACTTTGCATGCGTCAGGCACGCTCTCGGCAGGGATTGAGATCAAACGAATGATGGCGAAAGGGTCAACCATGGAAATAGCCAAGAAGCAGCGCGATCCGCTCACTGTTAAAACTTATATGCTCTACAATCCCTCCGGATCCTATGGATCTTATGTCATGCCTGGACTCATTCTAATTATCCTGCAACAAACGCTTTTGGTCGGGATAGGTATGATTGGCGGAGCGCGCAGGGAAAAGCAGAAGAGGCTAGTATCTTCTGACAGGCACGAAACACAAGCAATATTTTATGTCTTGACCGGAAGGTCACTTGCCTATTTTTCCCTAAGTATTTTCAATCTGGTATTTACGGAAATCATTCTTTACCAATGGTTCGGTTTTCCGGATCAAGGAACGCTTTTCGATGTCTGGCTACTGATGATACCCTATTTTTTCTCTGTTATCTTCATGGGTTTGACGGTCTCATTGCTCCTGAAAAGAAGGGAACATTCCATCATGATGCTGGTCTTTCTCTCACCTGTTGTTCTCTTCCTGAGCGGAATGTCGTGGCCCGCAACTTCCCTCCCACCCCTGCTTAATAAGTTGGCACATATTTTCCCTACCACATCCATGATACCTGCCTTTCTGCGTATCAGGACCATGGGTGGAACCCTCACTGATGTGGCTCCGGAATTTTGGTTTTTGTTGGGACAGATGGTGATTTACGGCGTTGTGGCAATGATCAGTTACAGGGTATTTTTACACAGGCAGGGCAATCAAAAATAATATATTCATTAAGTTCGCCGGGTCCGAAAAAAAATCAGTTACTTCAAAATAGAAAAACAATATTCGAATTAATTTGTTCCTGGTTAGGTATCAGGATATTATTTAATACAAAATATTGTTTGAGAAAAGAAGAAAATGGTATTTATAGCTATGGGAAAAAACATGAATGAACAGTTATTAAACCTAATTAATAAGCACTTTGGCTCTTTAGACAATTTACCCGTTCACCTCAGAGAGTTTATCGATGAGATCAACGACATCTACAAAGGTTGTCCGGTCGAAACTCATCTGCTCCAGAATCACATCAAGGCGAATGAACAGGCTGAAGAGGCATTAAGCAACGAAAAATACCTGATGAATGCCTTGATGAACAACATCCCCGACCATATCTATTTCAAAGACAGGGATAGCCGTTTTATTCGAATCAACCGGGCACATGCCCTTTCATTTGGATTTTGTGATCCCAAAAAAGCAATTGGTAAGTCCGACTTTGATTTTTTCACAGAGGAACATGCGAACCAGGCGTTTGAGGATGAACAGAGAATTATTCAAACTGGTGAGCAGATAAGTCTGGAAGAGAAACAGACCTGGAGTGACCGCCCGGATACCTGGGTCTCAACCACCAAAATTCCTTTGCGCGATAAAAGCGGGAAGGTAATTGGCACTTTTGGAATCTCAAAAGATGTTACCAAACGAAAAAGTGCTGAAGAGGCACTTCAGAATGAGCGGGCACTCTTTAGAACCATCATCGACTTGATTCCTGATGCTGTCTATGTGAAAGACTCAGAAGGCCGAAAGATTTTAGCAAATCCAAAGGAGGTTCAATTTGCCGGAAAAAAGAGTGAAGAGGAGGTTATTGGCAAAACTGATTTCGACCTTTACCCTGAAGAAGACGCTGCTCATTCACTGGCTGAAGATAGAATAGTCATTCAATCTGAAAATCCAATTTTAAATATTGAAGGACAATTAATTGATCATGATGGTATCCTTCATAATCTGCTCATTTCAAAGGTTCCCTTGCGTAATATTCTGGGTAATGTAACAGGATTGGTAGGGGTTACAAGAGATATCACTGACCAGAAGAAAATCGAGGCTGCACTGTTGCAAGCCAAAGAAGAAGCGGATTTAGCCAACAAAGCCAAATCTGAATTCCTTGCCAACATGAGTCACGAGATTCGCACACCCCTCAATGGGATCATTGGGTTTACAGATTTGCTCTTAAAAACCCCACTGAATGAAATTCAGCAACAGTATGCGGAGAATGTTAAAACGTCCGGATTCTCTCTATTGGGGATAATAAATGATATCCTTGATTTTTCAAAAATTGAGGCCGGGAAGATGGAGCTTGATTTCATTAAAACTGATATCATTGAATTGATTGAATTGGCATCTGACATTATCAAATACCATGCCTCCCAAAAGGGACTCGAACTCCTTTTGAACGTTCCTCAAAATGTACCACGTTATGCAATAGTGGATCCAATGCGGTTAAGGCAAATCCTGGTGAACCTCCTCAGCAATGCGGTGAAATTCACCCAGTCTGGCGAAGTTGAACTAAAAGTCACATTCACCAAAAAGGATAAGTTCAATGGAAAATTTCAGTTCTTGGTTCGGGATACCGGAATTGGGATCAACATTGAACAGCAGCAAAAACTTTTTAAAGCTTTTACCCAAGCAGATTCATCAACAACCCGAAAATTTGGAGGGACAGGGCTTGGATTGGCGATTTCGAATATGCTGGCCGAAAAGATGGGAAGCAAAATTGAAATGTACAGCGAACCTGACAAAGGATCCTCATTCTTCTTCTCCATTGAAACACAATATGAGATAGGTGATAAGCTTCAGGCGGATAGTCTAAAATCTCTTAACAGGATCTTGGTCATTGACGACAACAGCAACAATCGGATGATACTTGAACATACCTTTAATAACTGGGGTATTGAATTTGTAGGTTGTGACAATGGACTCTCCGCATTATACTTATTGGAACACTCAAAACAATTTGATTTGATAATTGTCGACTACCACATGCCCTCCCTCAATGGCGTCGAAACGATCAGGTTGATTCGCGAAAAATTGAAACTCACACCCGAAATACAGCCAATTATTTTGCTTCATAGTTCATCGGACGATATCGAACTATACGAAGAGTGTAAAAAACTGGGGGTGAGATTTAACCTTACTAAACCAGTGAAGTCAGAAGAGTTGATACATTATCTAAAAAATATACACACCAGGCCTGATGCTGAGTTGTCAAAACGTGAAAATGTTTCGAAACGAATCAAGATCGACATTGCTGATTTACATTCTAAAGTAATACTTGTTGCTGAGGATGTTTTCATCAACATGAAACTGGTGACCACCATTCTCACTCAAATGCTTCCCGGGGCTACCATTCTAGAAGCAAAAAACGGGAAAGAGGCATTTGATCTGGCTATTGCAAATCGTCCGGACCTCATATTGATGGATGTACAGATGCCCGAAATGAGTGGAATAGAATCTACGATAGCGATAAGAAATTATGAGAGTAACAGTGAAAAGAGAATTCCAATTGTCGCATTAACAGCAGGAGTAATAAAAGGAGAAATGGAAAAATGTATGGATGCCGGAATGCATGACTTCCTTACCAAGCCCATCGATCAGCAAGTATTGGCCGCCATATTGAAAAAATATTTAGCGCCCTCATTATCTTAATCAAAGCAAGAGCCGGAAGTTGAAAACAACAAAATGGGAAACAACATTTTGTTGCGGCAAACTGGGCAGAAAGAGATTAGAATTAACTCAATAAATCCAATTTTACAAGATCTTGAATATCAAGCATTCCGATAGGCTTACCCCCCTCGGTAACGATAATGTTATCAACCTGATTGGCATTGAAGATATCTGTGGCCTTTTGAAGCATGGCATCCGCATCGATGGAAATCGCATTGGCCGTCATACACTCCCCTACAGTGGCGGTAAGGATATGATCACCCATTTTACGCATTTGGCGACGAAGGTCCCCATCTGTAAAGATACCGGCAAGATTACCCTCTTTGGTAACAACTGAGACGGCACCCATTCCTGAATCGGTCATTTTCAACAGCGCGTCAAGCACCTTGCAATCAACATCCACCAGAGGATTGACATCGGAGATAACACTCTTTACCTGTATCGTCATTAATCGAGTGTGTTGAAAAAATTGATCAGTACCAAGTTTGGTCAGTTGGTTATCTCCCAGTTTTTTCATAATACTCCATGGTATAGTGATGTTGTGTGCACCCAGAAGCAAGGCATCCTTGATGTGTTCGGGATATCTCACCGAAGAGAACATCACTTTTGCATCGTACTTGTACTCTTTGATTACCTCCACAATTTGTTTCACAAGACCCAGTGCATCATGGCCCTGGTCCTGCATGCGACCTACCAAGACACACACATAATTTGCTCCGGCTGTCAGTGCCAAATAAGCTTGCTGCAGGTTATATACCAGGTGCAGATTGATCAGGAATCCCTGTTCGTGCAATATTTTACACGCCTTCACACCTTCCAGGTTCACCGGAATTTTGAAAACTGTTTTTTTCTTGTCCAGGCCAAGGGCAAGCAGACGGTGAGCCTCAGCAACGATGTCCTGAGATGTTTCGCCAAGCGCCTCGATCATCAGCACGGGTACCATTTTCGACAATTTCACAATGGCTCCATCAATATCTGTGATGCCGTTCTTGTGCATGAATGTAGGCGTTGTTGTGACACCATCGATGATCCCCAGCTTCAGGGCTTCTTCAATTTCAGCCATGTTGGCCGAGTCAAGAAAAAATTCCATATAATTATGTATTAAAATTTTGGTCTGTATTTGACTTCAATATTGTGAATCTCAATAAGCGGTTTCAGAAATTCCGTTACATCGGCGATACACATCTGACTGGCCGCATCGCACAATGCACGCGATGGGTCGGGGTGTACCTCTAAAAACAGCCCATCAATTCCGGCTGCTACCCCTGCACGTGCCAGGGTTGGAATAAACTCCCTTGATCCACCGGCAGGATCCGAACTTGGTATGCCATATTTACGAATGGAATGAGTTACATCAAAAACAACGGGATAACCGGTTGAGCGCAAGTGGTAAAAACTCCGGGGATCGACGATCAGGTCGTTGTAACCGAATGTATATCCACGTTCAGTTACCATGATGTTGAAATTACCAGCTTGTTCAACCTTTTTGACAGGTTTGATCATATTTTCCGGCGCCAGGAACTGACCATGTTTCAGGTTGATGACCTTGCCGGTTTTGGCGGCTTCTACTACAAGCGTAGTCTGCATAACCAGGTAGGCAGGAACCTGAATGATGTCCACAACTTCCGCTGCAGCGGCAATCTGGTCGGGGTAATGGATATCAGTAATAAGCGGAACTTTGAATTGCTCTTTGATTTTTTGAAGCATCGCTAGCCCCTTCTCCATTCCGGGACCCGTGTAAAAGTCGGCCGAACTGCGGTTATCTTTTTGAAAAGAGGACTTGTATATCAAAGGCAGATCCAATTTCTGTGACAATCCCACCAAAAATTCGGCGGTATCCATCATCGTTTTCTCATCTTCGACCACACAAGGACCGGCGATCAGAAAAAGCTTATCTGCCCCACACGCTATGTTACCAACATTAATTATCTTCTTCATTGTCATTATTTTACATTTTCATCAACAATCCGCGAAGTTTTTCACGGGTGATAATTTTCTGCCAGTCCGGGCCACAAACATGCGCCCACATAAAGATTAGTGTCAGCGAGACATCGATCATTTGTTCAATCTCTTCCGGGGTACGATTTGCATTGAATCCGACCGGAAGCTCAATGTGGTTGTTTTTCATCATGGCCCTGAACTCTTTTACGGCTTCAGGATAAAACTCGTCGAGCTGATTGAAAACGATACAATTGCCTAGTCCATGGTGAACACCTGTTACGGTGGCCAGTCCATAGGAGATGGCATGGCAGGCACCAACTTCAGAATAGGTCAGCGAAAGTCCACCCAGATAGGAGGCAATCATCAGTTTTTCATCATTCTCCGGCGTCCGGCTGTTCTCACTCAAAAAGATCTCCCTGCAAAGTTTCAGCGATTCATTTCCCAGGGAATCGCCCATTACCGTTTTGCGTTCTCCATTGAAGGCCTCAATATTGTGAATGTAGCAGTCCATGGCGGTATAGAACCGCTGAGGATCCGGTACGGAAGCTATCAATGCAGGATCCAAAACCAGTTGGTCGGCAGGGGTGAAATTACCTTTGATTCCCAATTTCTTTATTGGTCCGGTCAGGACTGTAGTCATGGAAACTTCGGCGCCGCAACCGGAAATGGTTGGAATGACGGTACAATGTACACCTTTATTTTTGATCAGATCAAGTCCCTGGTACAACGCAGAGGAACCCTCATTTGTAAACATAAGGCGGGTTGCTTTGGCATAATCCATGACACTACCGCCACCCATGCCTACCACCGAAACAGGATTTCCTTTGCCCAGGCTTTTTACCTCAGCAACAATCTCATCCACTGTTTTTGTTTTGGGCTCTTCTTTTACTTCAATAACTTTCAGGATGTCTTGCGGATGCAAAGGAATCCGTTTTATGAAATCCTTTCCGAAGAAATATTCATCAACCAGAAAAAGTACAAAGGAGTCGTCGTTGACCCTTAATTCACTCAAAACGTCATCAAGTTGATCAAAGCTATTTCTGCCATACAGGACACGTCCGACAGCTTTCAAATTTCTAAACATATCTTGTTCTATTTAAGTGCATTTTTAAGCGCTGACCTCATTTTTACAGTCAGTGTGTGTAATTCCTCTTCGCTCCAGTTTACCATGATTTGGGTCATCATCAATCGCTGCATAATGGCATCAGACTGGGGAACTTCCAGTTTACGATAATCGGGAGCATTGCTAATTTTCATGACAGGAAGGTTGAAGATGGACTTCATCTCCTTCAGGTGTCCCCATTGACGGTGGTAATGAAAATTATTCCGGTACCAGTAAGAGGCGCTCAAGCCCTCTTTTTGAAACTCTTCAAATGTCCTGACAGCCTTTTCGTTGTTGGGCAGGAAGAACGAGAGAAAGGTGGCTGAATCCCCGTTTTCATCAGGAACCAGTCGTGTTTTAACTTCCGGAAACTCCAGAAGCACCTGTTTTAAAATATGTTGATGTGTTTTTTGTTTCTCAATCATGTAGGGCAGTTTACGCAACTGCGCAAGTACAACTGCTGCGCCGAGCTCAGATCCACGGTAGTTGTATCCAAGGATTGGGTGTTGTTCTGCCCCTCTTGCCTCGCCGATATGGTCGTGACCATGGTCAGAATATTTGTGGGCACGATCGTAGAGCTCATCATCGTTTGTAGCAATAGCCCCACCCTCTCCGGCAGTGATTATCTTGTAATAGTCGAAAGAGAAGGCCGACATCTTGCCGAAATTCCCCAGCATTTTGCCCTTGTAACTTCCACCCAGGGCAGGTGCGGCATCTTCCACAAGAATGAGGTTGTGCCTGTTGCAAACGTCAAGAATTTCGTCCATTTTAGCCATTGATCCAAATACCTGGATCAACAGAACGGCCTTGGTGCGCGGGGTAATTACTTTCTCAATCCCTTCCGGACTCAGGCACAAGGTTTCATCTATTTCGGCAAAAACCGGAATAGCCCCTGCCAAAAGGACTGCCTCAATCGGGGCTATGAAGCCGTAAGGAGGGACAATTACTTCATCGCCGTAACCAATCCCGCAGCAAGCCAGCGACAAGGAATCGGCAGCCGTACCGCTGGCACAGAAATGGGTATGTTTGGCCCCCAGATAGGTACTGAACTCCTGTTCGAAAATTTTGGCTTTAAAAACTCCGTTTCTTTGAATATCATGATTGTAGCGAAAAAGTACACCTGTTTCCAAAACATCCATCACCTCTTTGCGCTCTTCCTGTCCGAAAAGTTCGGTACCTGCCATATTATATAGTGTTAATCAATTTTAAGAAAATTCTTTTGCAAGAATCATGCCAGACTAGCAAATGTTTCCCTGGAGAGGGTTATAATTCTCCAACGGAAACCAATCAATTGCCTAACAAATAGACCACGAAATTACAACTATTTTTTGAGATGTTGTGCCAAAGATATCTATTTGAAGAAAGCAGAAAAGGCAACCGACTGTATATCAATTGCCTTTTTTGATCAGTGCCCAGAACAAGACTCGAACTTGCACACCGTAACCGGCACCAGCCCCTCAAGCTGGCGTGTCTACCAATTTCACCATCTGGGCAGAACTTTTTAGCGAGTGCAAATGTATAAAAAAAAACAAAAACCCACCATTCGATCCAACAAAAAAGGAGCATTTGTTACTTGATGTATTCGCAACTGTAATTAATATCCAGGACTATCCCTTGTTGGTTAACTTTAAATTGGGTTATCTCCGATTTGAGGACTTTAGGCGCATTAAAACTATCATACTGGAATTGTCCGGTGTTGATGGGAGTCTCCCTGAGCATCACCCGCTTTTGATAAGTTCTAAGGGTTCCGCCTCCAATCAAATTTTCAATATTGGTGGGCGCTCCCTTATCAGCCATTACCGCTGAAAAGGATTTCCCTTTGTACTCCCTGTTCAATTTGGCTTCAATGGAACATCCTGCCAATAACAGCACAACAAAAAAGAGCCAAACGGCGTTGCTCAACTGAACATTCCGATTGAGATTCCTATGGTTAAACAGCATATCAAATATTATCAATGTTAAGAGGTTTCAGATCCGAAATGTAGTGAGATTTGAAATAATTATTAGAATCCTGTCAAAGAAAAATCACCACTCAACAGCCCTTTGTTTAGACAGTCCGGACTTAAAGCCATTGTTTAATACATACATGGGATTTATCAGGATGATTAATCCCTTTTCATACCAGGTAAAACCATTTCTGCTCATGCGAATGGTTGCACGATGGGCCAACTCGCCAAAAATGACACCCGCAATTGGCGTCACAATCATATCCTGGATACTGGGTTGTTCAAAAAATGCCTCCGTAAAATACTCCCAAAGCATGGAATGTCCGAAACAGAAGAGGGAAGATTGCAAGATGGTGGCATTTTGGGACCGTACTGCATTGTAAAAATAGGCTCCCTGATATGAATGACCACCATAATTTACAATCCAAAGATCATGGTCAAAAACCGGAGGTTCCGTGTAGGCCCGTTTAAAATTATTCAGACAGTTTTTTAGTGTTAACTCACTTCTTTCCCAATTACTGATAGTCTTCGGCGACAAATACAAAAACGTGGAACTGCAAAATTCAAAACCAAACACAAAAAGGGAACCTCTCCATGCCTTTTTGCCAAACCTGGCGTTCCCATTCCTTAAAAGAGAAATCTGGAAAACTGTATCTGATTGACTACCAATCAAAAACCTATCACCTGAAACTAAGTGGTAATTTGACTCGTAAACGAGCCCCTTCTGGAATTGCCATTTGTTCAAATCCCTTGGCAATACAATACCCCGAGCCGTAACTGCAAAAAAAAGCAGCAAACCTATGAAGAGACGAAGGGTCATCTAAGACTAAAGTTTTGATTCTTACCTGAAATCTCTATTAAAAATAATTCAATTCCATTTCAAATCCAATTTTTCAGCTCAATTATTTCTTTGAACTGTCGAGTCAGATTTTTTTATTCCCTGCCAACTTCCTTCACGATGAATACTGTACGCCTATTTGCTTGTCTCCCCTCCTCCGTATTGTTATCGCCAACCGGAACTGAAAATCCAACGCCCCTGCTACTCAACCTGTAGGGTTCAACCTCTCTTTTCTTCAATTCCACCACGACAGCCTCTGCCCGTTTCCGGGACAGCTCGAGATTGTAGGCCTCAGTGCCAACATTGTCTGTATGGCCTACCACCTCCATTGAGACAGTCGGGTTTATTTTCATGAACCGGGACATCTCATCCAACTGAACTTGCGATTCAGCCTTCAACACCCACGAGTTGGTCTCAAAGAAGATATTCTTCAAGGAGGTATACGCCCCAACAACTATTGGCTGCAAGCTGATTTTCAACTCTTTTGGCCTCTCCTTTGTAAATCCGTTCACCAAGGGGATGTTTTCAGAAAAGAACAGGTATCCCTTCCTGGAGATGCTTAAACCATAATTTTGGCCCGAGGGGAGGCAAACAAGAAAGGTACCGTCATTTTCGGCATCCGTAATTTTGCTTACAATCTTATTCGTGACCAAATTGGTGAGAACCACCTCTGAATTTAATTTTTTTCCGGTTTTAGCATCCGATACCTCCCCCTTCAGGTAGGAGACCGGATCAGGCCGAAGTGAATCAGAGAGGGTAAAAAAGAGGATATCGCGTCCTTTTGCAAGATTTCGATCAGAAGTGAACCAGGCTTTCTCCCCTGATACTTCCACCACAAGTCCCTCTTCGTTTCCTTTGGTATTTAACGGATAACCCATATTGACTGGTTCACTATATTTCCCATACACCTTCCTGGTAAGAAACAGGTCTGTTCCCCCAAGTCCTGGCCTTCCATCCGATGCAAAATAGAGTGTTTTGCCATCTGCATGCAGGAAGGGCGACAGGTCATTCCCGGGTGTATTCAATTCAGTAAGATTGGACACATTACCGAACTGTGGAATTCCATCCTGTGAAACGGAAATTTTTTCTGCCTTCCAGATATCCATTTTACCCATACCACCCTTTCTGCTGCTCACAAACAAAAGCGTCGCTCCATCAGCCGACAAGCATGGTTGTGACTCCCAGGCCCCACTGTTAACAGGCTCTCCCATATTTACAGGCATCGTCCAATGCCCATTTTTATTGATCGATATATACAAATCGCAGCTGCCGATACCATCAGCCCTGCCGCAACCGGTAAAAATCAAACACCGGCCATCGGCAGATAGGGTTTGGGCCCCTTCATTTTCATCCGTATTGACAGGATAACCCAGCGGGACAGCCTTTCTCCAACCGGACGAATCACGGCTCGACAGGTAGAAATCCTCCTGCGGTTTATTTATTTTCAAACCATTCGCATCCCTGGTTACGAGTCGTGTAAAGATCAGTTCGTTGGTTTCCGCGTTGAGTGAGGGCCAGTACTCATCAGCGGAAGTATTGATCGAATCGCCCGGATCTGAGGGCTGAAAACCAACAGGGTTTTTCACCGCCTCCACTGAAAACCTGCAGGAAGCCAGCAACAGTTGCTCTTCGGGATTGAGGGATTTTTTAAGCCTGGCAAAATGTTCCATTTGGTCGAGCGCCTCAACATATTCTCCCTTTTTGTACAGGAGCTCTGCCAGGAACTTAAATCCTGCCGGGTATGCATCACCGGATTTGGAGAGCCCTTTTGATAAATTCAAAATCTCCGCTTCAGGTTTCCCTGCCTCATGGTTTAGGTCTGCCAGGGCAAAATAGGCCATGTAAAAAGTTGAATCAATTTTAAGAATCCCTTGCAAGAGCTGAGAGGCCTTCATCGAATTACCTTGCTGAGAAAGGGATAGGGCTTCATTGTAAAGGGCAGCAACCTTTTTCTGTACAGAGGTCGTATTTTGGGCTTGAAGTGCTCCTGAAAGCAATATAAAAGACACAATTATATACAACAACTTCATGATGATGCAGGGCTGATTGGATAAAAATACAACAATTATTGCAAGGTCGACAATACCGTCCTTTCAACGAAGATATTGAATCTAAGGATCTGCTCAGGGAGCATAATCGCCCCTTCATTGTTCCCCCGTTTCTTTTCTTCCTTCAAACCCTACGAACGCAATCAGGGAGCAGTGTTTCCAGTGCAGTACGACTCCGGTCACTCCTCGGCTTCTCTTAGTTGCAAGTTTTACTTTTTTTTTCGACTCCAAACGCCCCTCGGCTTCGTTTAGTTACCAGTTTCCCCCTTTATTTATTTCGACTCCCGTCACCCCTCGGCCCTTCGACTTCGCTCAGGGTACCACTTCGCTCGGGGACCCGGGGGGCGTATTATTCTTGCCCCTTCGGCTACGCTCAGGGAGCGTAATCACCGGTTCATCGTTTCGCCGTTTCCTTTTTGCCCTTCGACAAGCTCAGGGACCGACTTTGGCGTTGAATTCTGAAGAACCTGCAACCCTTCGACAGGCTCAGGGCAGTGCAGTTCTGGGTGGCTAATCGAAAATATTAAAAAAAAACCGTCACGGTTTCCCGG
>JBBIUJ010000067.1:0-16320 GCA_037440345.1 Prolixibacter sp. | reverse complement strand
ACCAGGAGTTGGTTGCCATGGCAACCAACTCCTGGTTCGGCTCGTAAACCCCTACCAATTCAAAATCCCCTTTGTCGGCCCTGCCCAGAATAAGGGGGATATGGCCATGGGTCATGCCGGCTACGGCCAGACGGATAGGCTTTTGCGCTGTCGATGCCAAAGTTCGAAAACTGGCTGGAAGAATGATCATACTGAGCAAAAATGCAATGATATATTGTTTTTTCATTGAGTATAGTTGGGATGAAGTGATTTTCAAAATTAATATAATTTATGAAGGCTGAAATCAACGGACCAATCGACCTGTAGGACATATCAACCGGAAGATTTGTCGCAGAAAATTCGTTTTTGATCATGGAATTGGGTAAATTTATGGATGAACTTATTTAACCACAAATACAGAATTGGACCGACTTGATTAAAAGAAAAAAGTATGCTTCAATAGACTTGCATTTTCTAACAATCAGTAAAGCTTGCAAGGCAACCAGGAATAACGAACCTCTTGAATAAAAATCTTTAAGGTCACAAATTGTGACCTTAAAGAAAATATTGAAATTATAGATCTTGAACCTTATGGAAAAGAGAATTCAGACCAGTGCAATGGCAATCCCCGATGAAATATTAATGAAAAAAATATACTTGATTCGCGGACATAAAGTTATGCTTGACAGTGATTTGTCAGAAATCTATAACGTGGGAACCAAAGTATTAAAACAAGCTGTACGCCGTAATATAAAACGCTTTCCTGATGATTTTATGTTTGAGTTAACCTTAGATGAGAACGAAATTTTAAGGTCACAAATTGTGACCTTAAAAAGGGGACAGCATTCAAAATACCTTCCTTTTGCTTTTACAGAGCAAGGGGTAGCAATGCTTTCAAGTGTTTTGAACAGTGAACGCGCAATCATGGTAAATATTCAGATTATGCGTATTTACGTACGAATACGTGAAATGATCATGCTGGATAAAGATATTTCGCAACGCATAGAAAGTATCGAAAGGAAGTTAAACCGACATGACAACCAAATAGTTGCAGTTTTTGAATACTTCAAACAGTTTGAACAAACCAAACAACAAGAATTAGAACATAAGAACCGTCCAAAAATTGGATATAAACTACCGAAGAATTAGAAGTCAATTTCTACCAAATCGTTCGCATAATTGTTATCAGGTTTACTCTTTTTATTTGAAATTATAGGAATGATCAACCATCCTTGTTTTTGTTATTCCCCCGCTCCCGCGCGAATCCTTTCGTGTGGGAAATCTCCGAAATAAAACCGAAGAGAGTTTTTACCCGAAAAAATTAGGAAAGCAGGATTGAGTACCTCATACTTATATCAATACAAGTTTTGGCCATGCCAAAACTATCCGGTAGTAGCGCAATAGAATACCCATAGCAGCTGGTTCAGTCCAACCCGGTTTTATTTTCGATTTCCCCTTTTGATCTTCCCCAAAAATTCTTCCTCTCAATTTGCCATTTACCAGTATTTTACATAAATTTGGGGAAACCTAAAATAAAACGCTAATGCGTTGTAGCCAATTAAAAAAAACAGCATGTCGGATAGTATTCATACAACTGGAAAAGATTTAAGAAATCTTACAATAAGAGAAATAGATGAAATGTCTAATGACCCGAATTCCGTATTGAGACAATTTGGTAAAAAGAGCCTTTTAAAAAAGAGAATTAAGAAAGAGCGCAAAGAGAATAAAAGTAATTTGTGATTATGTCAGAGTTAGTTAAAATAAACACAAATTAGAAATTATAACACATGAAAGTATTCATTAGTCATTCATCACAAGACAAATGGGCTGCAAGAAGAATCTCTGAAGATTTAATATTGCTGGGGTCTGAAACTTTTTTAGATGAAAAGGACATATTTACTGGTGAATCTATAGATAACAAGATTCAAGAGCATTTATTAGAATCTGATGACTTCCTGATTTTAATTAGCCCTGCTTCTATAAAAAGTCAGTGGGTTTTAATAGAATTAGGAGGAGCTTTAGCACTAAAGAAAAATATCATTCCTATTTTTCTGTATGTTGGTATAAATGAAATACCAAAACCTATTTCAAAATTGCTTGGACGGGATATAAATGAAATACAAAAGTATTATGATGAGATAAAAAGAGTTTCAAGTAACAATACCAATAAAAATATACAACCGATAGAACTAAAAGAGGTTGATAGTAAATTTAAAATTGGTGATAAAGTGAGACTCCCATTAAGCTTACGAGATGAGACCATTACGCCAGGATGGATTGATGAGATGAATGAATACATTGGAACTGTAACAAAGATAAATTCTCTTTTTTATGTTGATAATGTATCATGTGCTGAAGTCGAAAATAACAAATTTGCATGGGCAACTAATTGGCTAATTAAAATTGAATAACTGGCTACAATGGGTCACAAGCAATGGCGGGGCTTTCAGGTGTGCAAGCACCCCTTCTCGCCCCGTAGTTTCTACACGTGGGATGCTGACGCATCCCCGAAATCCGCCCCTGCTCGTACCCGCGGCCGTTATGCCTCACCCTAAGAGACGACTTTGCAGATAATAAACGAATAAAATGATAATATGACTGATATAATAAATTTCAAACAAGGTTCAACAGACCTACTTGCGGAATATGACGAAAATGAAAAAAAAATAGATTTCATTAAGTCAAAGATTTCGGAACTATTCAATATGAAAAACATTTATTTCTTGTTTGGTTCGGGTACAAGTAATGGTGCAATTCCTGTTATGAAAGATTTGTTTGCAAAGGTTAAAGAAAATGTTGCAAAGCTTAGCAAAGAACAAATCGTTCTTTTTGAGAACATAAAACTAAAAGGAGAAACTGACTTTGAAGAACTGCTTGGAATTTTGTATTCTCAAAGAATATTTCTTGAAAATCTAACAACACCTAAGGTCGAAGAATTAAACAATTGCAAGAAACTAATTGCAGAAATTGAGAAAACCATATTCAATGAGATAAATGTTGATATTGAATCATATCCTGTAATACTAGACATATATAAGAAGTTCTATCAAAAGGTTTCACTTAGGAACAAAGACCTTTCCAGAATAAATATTTTTACAACAAATAATGATTTATTTAGTGAAACTGCTTTAGATAGCATTAATGTTAACTACATCAATGGATTCATTGGTGGTTTAAATAAATTCTTTAATCCAGCTTTTTTTAACTACTCCTTTTCTAAAAGAATGGATACAAGTATAGATAAATATGAACCTGTTGAAAATATGGTATATTTATACAAGCTTCACGGTTCAATTAATTGGATTGAAGATAAATCTAACAAAAACTCTTTCTTTGATGTAAGTGAAATTGTTTCTAAAAATGAGATTGTTTACAAAGAAGATAATAATATTTTAATTTATCCAACCCCAACAAAACAAGATAAAAGTCTAGGAAGTCCTTATACCGAATTGTTCAGAGAGTTTCAAAAGAAGCTACTTGAACCTCATAGTGTTTTATTCATAATTGGGTATGGCTTTAATGATTCACACGTAAATAATATTATTCATCAGGCTTTAGCAACAAATTCATCAATAAACATCGTCATATTTAAAGAGTTGAATGAAAAAATAAAACTATCAAAAATAGACGACAGTAGAGTTTTTAAGATTTGGGGTACTCACCTTGGGAAGAAGATAAATTATTTTGATTTTATAACCGACAATTTTATTCCTGATGTAAATCAGTATAAATCTACCACAGATATATTATCAAGGTTTATTGAGAATATAAAAGACAGCAAATAATGAAAATTGGTAAAATAATATCTGTCGAGTTTGACAAGTTTAGGGTAAAACTATTTCATTCAACCAAAACATCAACTGTTAGCATTGAAGGGAAAATTTATTATTTCGGAAACATTGGAAGTTATCTCAAAGTAGAAAATTCTACTGGAGACACAATCATTTGTGAAGTTGTTTCAGTGCTTGACAATAGTAATGAATCAAAACCATATACAAATTTCAATTTAGACAGTTCTCGTGAACTAATTATTAAACCAATTGGTACTTTAAGAAAGAATAGGACATTTACTATGGGGGTTGGGATTTTCCCTTCAATTTATTCAGATGTCTTAATTGTAACTGAAAATGATATTCACGACATTTTAGAAACCAAAGATGAACGAAATACTAATCCAGAAATACACAACGACATTAGAATAGGTACGAGTAAAAGTTTAATCAATTACTCGGTTAGAATTAATATTAATAAGCTCTTTAATATTCATACTGCTGTAATTGGTAATAGTGGAAGTGGAAAATCCAATACAATTTCACACATTGTCCAAGAAATTATAAGAAAAACAAACAATTCCGGTATAGGAATGAAAGTGATTGTATTTGATGTTAATGGCGAATACAAAAAAGCATTTGAACAGGAAAAACAAAAAGGCATAACTACAGTATTTTACAAACCAACCATCAATGAAGGATTTACTCAATTTACTTTACCATACTATCTGATGAATCTTGATGAGTGGTCTGCATTTTTAATGGCAACAGACAGAACTCAAAAACCATTTTGGGATAAGGTTTTACAAGAATGTTATAAGTTTTATAAAATAAAAACGGGTAGCAAAAAAGATAGAAAAAAGTTTATAAATTACTTTAGGTTTAAATTATACAATATTCTAAACTTTATCTTTAGTCGAGTTGATAGTGACACTGCTAATGTTACTTCGGCAGCTAGTGCGGTTCGAAAAATAAGGGAAGTAATATCAAGTGGTAATTTTGATAAAACTGACGAACTTGAAGAGTTTATTTATGACATTGATTTGATTCTCAAACATTGTGTTTTAAGCTACGGTGTTAAAGATTCAAAATTGCTTGATGTAATAAACCAATTAAGTGAAAATATAGACTATGAGTTAGCATATAATGTTCAAGAATTAAAGCTTAAACATGGAAATTATTATGATTATAAATTTTTAGCTATAGCCTCAGAATTGGTTTTACTTGAAGAGAGTGCAAAAGGTAATTCAAGAATTGGTGAAAACACATCAACAATGATGAGTAGATTAGATTATTTCTTGAGAAATTCTGACTGTTCATTTATGAAGGATGAAGATAAAATCTTTGTGTCTGAAGAAGATTATCTTGAATCCGTATTTGGTATTTCTGAAGATTCTGTTACAAATCAATTAGTAGTTTTAGATTCAAGTGAAGTTAATAAGGATATTCTTGAGTTACTGACTAGCGTTATAAATCGTTTAATCTTTGACAATAGAAAACGAAAATTGGGTGAGTTAAGAAGAAAAAATCCAGTTCATATAATTTTGGACGAAGCACACAGATACATAAAAAAGGATACCGAATATCTATTAAAAGAAAACATTTTTGAAAAGATTGCTAGAGAAGGACGAAAATTTAGTATGTATTTGATTGTTTCCTCTCAAAGACCATCTGAATTATCACAAACAGTATTATCACAATGCGGAAACTATATTATCCATAGAATCCAGAATGAAGTGGACATGAACTATATTTATTCGGTTCTTCCATATTTTTCTGCAGACTATATAACAAGAATTAAGCAATCTACTCCAGGTGAAGCATTAATATTTGGAAATTGTGTCCCAATGCCATTAAATGTTAAAATTGAAAAAGCTGACCCTGAACCGAATAGTGACAATTGTATAATAAATGAAGAATGGTATAAATAAAAAAAAGGGCGAAGGCATAGTCGAGTAGGTAAAGGGGATTTTCACCCCTAAACCTCTCTCAGAACCGTACGTGAACCTCTCGATTCATACGGCTCTTATTATGCAGTCATTAATTCAGGTTAGCTGATAACCTAAACTCCAGTAATAAAATAAATTTGGAAACCGGTCGCAATCCCATCTCAACCATTGCACAGCTTTAACTTTGCTACGTTTGAAACGTTTGTATTTGTCAGTATCCATTTTATCATTCGATGATGTAAGTAGTAAAACAAAGGTCTCAAACATTTACGGTTGATTTTTCCATAATAATTTAGCCAGACAATTTACGGTTTCAAATGCACGAAATCCCCTCGCGGATGCTCAATTTGACCGGAATGAGGGGTCAATTTGACCGGAATATGAGCGCGAAGCGTCAACCAACAAATTCCTTTGAGACAAAAAGCTGTTTGAGCGAAGCCGAAGGCGGAGTGAGTTAGTTTTGTCAGGTCTTTTTTGGTTACTTTTTGTGACGACAAAAAGTGATAAAGAAATAAAAGAAGCATTATGCCACTCAAAGTAAGACAATGAACCAAACAAGTATGCACAATTCAAAGTTTTGGAAAATAATTTTTGATTGAAAAAATGGTATCTTTGAATTATGAGAACATTACAAGACATTCAGTATTCGTTGGGTACCCATAAAGTAAGATTATTTCATGACTATCCCCTTAAATCGATGGCAATTTTTGGATCATATTCAAGAAGAGAAAATAAAGATTCCAGTGATTTGGATATTCTAGTTGAGTTTTCGGACAAGATAGGTGTAAGATTCATAGATTTAGCAGAAGAGCTGGAAACTATTGTAGGATTCAAAGTCGATTTAGTTTCAAAAAATGGAATTAAAGAAAAATATTTAGAATCAATCGATTCAGATTTAATATATGTCTAAGCGTGAGACACTGTTGTTGCTGGATGATATGATGAACTGACAGATATGTTGGAAACGATAATTCATGAATTTAAAGCCACATAGTCCTAACAACTAAGGCTTCGTGTGGTTGAGGGACGAAACCCAACATGAAGCCCTGTTGCACGAAATCCCCCCGCGGATGCTCAATTTGACCGGAATAAAGGGTCAATTTGACCGGAAAAAGCGCGCGAAGCGTCAACCAACAAATTCCTTTGAGACAAAAAGCTGTTTGAGCGAAGCCGCAGGCGGAGTGAGTTAGTTTTGTCAGCTCTTTTTTGATTACTTTTTGTGACGACAAAAAGTGATCAAGAAAAGAAAGCAGCATTATGCCACTCAAAGTAAGACAATGAACGAAACAAGTATGCACAGCTGCCAAAAAAGGCTACGAAGCAAAAGCGGCATCAGTGGAAAACCATCCGGCACGCACGTTTACGAAATTGTCCTGGCGGACTCTTTCGCACCTCGCAACCCTCTCCTGCTCCTAACCCCGGAAAGTTAGCACACATGTTTCCTACACATTACAATCCTGATGAATATTTAGTAAATTTGTAAAAAAGGACAGCATGAAATTGCGGGTTTATATTGACACCTCAGTAGTTGGAGGATACTTTGATGATGAATTTGAGGATGTTACCCAACTTTTCTTTGAAAGAATTTTCAACAAGGATCTTCTGGTTTATTTTTCAGAGGTTAGCGAGGCAGAGTTGAGTTTGGCTCCTGATTTTGTGAAAGAATTAAAATCAAAGATTCCTATGGACTGTTATCGATTCCTCGAATTAGACGATGATTCAAGGGCACTTGCAGAGGCTTATCTGAAAGAAAAGATATTAGGCAAAGCCAGTCTTGACGATGCTTACCATATTGCAATTGCAACTGTTAACAGACTTGATGTTCTTGTTAGTTGGAACTTTAAGCACATTGTAAATTATGACAAGATTAAACTCTTTAACTCAATTAATTTACGATTAGGTTACCCAATGATTGAAATTCGTTCACCAAAAGAATTTGTGAAATATGAAAACAATGACTGAAAAGAAATTTGATACTGTTAAATTCTTTCGAGCGATTAAAGAGAAATTAGCAGCAAGAATGGCAAATATGACCATCGAGGAGCAGCGCGAATTTTTGAAACAAGTCAGAGAAGGCAAGATTAAAATTGCTTAAGCATAAAGAAGTGTGTTAATAAACGCCAAATGCCATGCGGGGTCAGTAAGTCATTTGCTTTTCTCCTGCCGGAAACACAAACCAAACTAAAACCAACAAACATCATAAACCCGCCTGGCACTTGGCGTCGACCGTTAGCGGGAACAAATAACACCTCCCAAATTGATGATTAATTTCATTTTTTGGTAAATTTGCGTTTATGGGAAATAAAGATAAACATGAAGAATGGCATTTTCAGTCAGATTATGATTTAGAAACAGCTGTTGATATGTTCAAATTAGGTAGGACTGTTTATTGCATTTTTATGTGTCACTTATCTTGAGAAAAAGCGTTAAAAGGATTGTTAATTAAAAAAACTGGAGAATTTCCTTCAAAATCACACAGCCTAATATATTTCGTAGAAAAATTGGAATTACAATTGAATGATTCTCACTATGAATTTATTTTCATGTTAAACAAGATTTCTGTACCAACACGTTACCCTGATGATTTAAAGAAACTTTTTGCAGCATATACAAAGGAAAGAACAGAATCAATTTTAAATCAAACGAAGGAGGTTCAATTATGGATAAAGCAACAATAGACGAAGTAATTGCTTTTTTAAAGCAATCGCTTATTCAATATGGTATTCATGTTGATTCGATTGCTTTATTTGGTTCTGCTTTGACTGGCAATATGGATAAGGATAGTGATATTGATTTAATAATAATTTCATCTGATTTTATAAACTTAGATTTGTTCGAAAGAGCAAAAATGACGATGAAACCAGAAACAGAAACGTTGAGGAAATTTAAAATACCTATGGACATTATCAATTTGTCACCTGATGAATATAATGATTCCAATTTGAGGCTATTCTATCAAACTAAGATAGTAGCCTAAAAAACAAATAATTGCAGCCGCTAATCGAGTAGACGGGCTTCGCTTCAGGCGGCCCGGACGATCAATTACTATTCCAGCGGTGTGCCGCCCGAATGCAAAGCCACCGAACGTTACCGGAATACCTGGGGAAATTTTTGATACCGGCCAAACAGAATTATTTTTGCATTAACTTTATGTCGGATCGGCTGCTAGGTATAATTCAGATATTCTGTACTTTGTGTCAATAATTAATTTTTAATTTTTAATTTTTAATTTCATAAACCAGTTATGAGCGAAAAAAATGAAAATCACCCCTCCGGTCGCCGGAATTTTTTCAAGTTATTGACTGCAGGTGGAGCGGGTTTTGTCCTGTCACCCATTGTGGCATCAGCACCGGTTGAGGCAGCAGAAAAAATGCCGCCGGCCAAACCGGCCACAAATATCCAGGAGGCGCTGAAATTTCCGCGGAACGCCAATTCCATGCCCGGGCTCTTCCCTGGCACAGTTACACGCGTGAACCACAGCGGGTGCATCCAGGACAAAGTAATACAACAAAAGGCTGTTGATCAAATGCTTACGGCCGCAATGCTCAACCTGACCGGTAAGAAATCGATCAAAAAAGCATGGCGAAAGTTTGTCTCACCGGATGACATCATTGGGCTAAAAGTCAATCCCGTAGCCGGAAAGCTACTGACGACCAGTCATGAACTTGTAAAGGCTGTCATTGCACAACTCGAAATGTCAGGGATTTCACGAAAAAATATAGTGATCTGGGACCGCCGCGAAATGGAGCTGCACGAAACCGGGTTCCTTCCGGAGAATTATCCCGGAATTACCATATCCGGCACTGAGCAGAAGGATGCCAAGGGTAGCTTTTTCGACACAAACGGGAAACTTTACGGCGAGGGGATGATAGACAAGGAGTGGTTTTACTGGGCCGATGTGGAGGGTTCGTACGATGAATATACCATGCCCTACATGGTGAATGGCGGAAAGCACTCCTACTATACCAAAATCTGCACCAAACAGGTAACGAAAATTATCAACCTGCCCATCCTTAAGAATGCCGGAGGTTCCGTCACACTTTGCCTGAAGAACCTGTCTTACGGTGCCGTTTCCAACACCGGACGTTTGCACGAAAAACTCTGGCACGACTCCGTTGCGGAAGTTTGTGCCTTCCCTCCCATCCGGGACAAGGTGGTGCTGAACATCGTCGATGGACTGATCGGATGCTACAATGGAGGTCCTGCGGCCAATCCGCAGTTTATCTGCCAATACAACCTGCTGCTTGCCGGAACGGACCCGGTAGCTGTCGACAGGATCGGATTGAACATCGTTTCCCAAAAACGGATCGATATGAAACTGCAAAAGGAGGAGAGCCCCGTTGCTTCCCAGTTCCTGAAACGTGCCGAAGAGCTTGGTCTTGGAATTGGCGACAACAGCCGCATCAACCTGAAAACCATAGATCTTGCCTGATGCGTAACTGTCTTATTTCAATATCCCTTTTACTCTTTTTGATTAGTCATCCTGCAACATCATTTGCCCAACTTCTGACGAATGATCTTCTTCCGGGAATGAAAATCGAAAAAGAGAGCCTCTACGACGGCACTTCACTGTATGGCTATATCGACGGGGGCTCAACGCTCTATTTCGAATATGGTTTCGAAAGGCTGGTAGTCCAGGAGGTAACTTTCCAAAACGAAAAGCTGACCATCGAAGATTATCGAATGAAATCGACTGTTGGGGCCTTTGGCATCTATTCCATCAACACCTTCCTGTGCCATTCTACCGATCAAAATGGCATGACCGATTGCGAAAACCAATACCAACTCCAACTGTTTGCCGGACATCACTACATCTCTGTCGTTAATACCACCGGAACACCCGCTGCCCAAAACGCTTCGGTTCTCCTTGCCAGGAAACTGAAAGAGGTCCTGCCTCTCGAAGAGGAATTGGTTTTACCTGAACAGTTCGAGCCATTCACCAAACAGCTTACCGGAAAACTCAAATACATCCATGGCGAATTGGGACTGCAAAATGGACTACCCGATTGGAGTGGCTATTTTGAAGGATTGAAAAATTTCGATCTATGGCTTCGGCAAAGCAAAAGCGATTGCAGCAATTGCAGGCAGGCGCTCATCACTTTTGCCTCCACAGGCGACCAGGATATTTTTCTGCGCAATGCCTCCCTTATACCTTCCGGTGATGGCTGGAAATCAGAAGAGGACCAGGCAGATAAGTGGGTCGTCAAAAAGATTGGAGCCAATAAAATCCTCATGGAGATAAACTAAAAAACTGTTTAAAATTTGATTATTCCAGACTTCATGTTATTTCCTTTGTGATACCTTGGTGTTTTAGTGTCTTTGTGGCAAGAAAAAGAATAGCCACTAAGTCTCAAAGGCACAAAGGTATCACTAAGAATTTTGTAAAGAATTTCAAGAAACTGTTTAAATCTTGTAATTCCATATACCGGAGGTATAATATGTGGGTAGAAAGCAGATGAATGAAGATCTATTTCGTCCCGGACGGGACAAGATTATCATTGGGAATTAATTTTCTACCCACATTAAATCCCTGCCGGGATAAAAATGTAAATTTAAACGCTCTCTAAGTGTACAAATACCTTTTGATATTCCGCTTCGGTGTCTTCTCAAACTCTTTGTCTACGAGGATAATGGTGCTGAGTTGGGCATATTTGGGAAGTTCCCTGTTCACCTGTTTGCAATTTTCGGCCATGATCCCTTTCAGTTGGTTTTCATCGGGTTTTTCAGCTTCAACCAATTCAGGATCGGGATAGACAAAGGCCACAATTTTCCCTTCCCTTTCAGTAACCACACATTCAAGAACATAGGGATAGTTGCAAAGCTTGGCCTCCATCTCTTCGGGATAAATATTCTGTCCCGACGGGCCAAGCAACATGTTTTTGCATCGTCCGCGGATATAGATAAAATCCTCCTTGTCAATGATTCCGAGGTCGCCGGTATGCAACCAACCATCTTCATCGATGGCATCCGCGGTGGCTTTTTCATTCTTGTAGTAGCCCATCATCACATTGGCGCCTTTTACAAGAATCTCACCTACTTCATGATAGGGGTCTTTCGATTCGATGCGTACCTCCATTCTGTCGACCAGTCTCCCGGATGAAGTTGACCTGAAACTATTCCATGGTTCATACGAAATCAATGGACCGCATTCCGTCATCCCATAACCGATTGTAAATGGAAATTTTATTTCCCGGAAGAAAGTCTCCACCTCTTTGTTCAGCGGAGCTCCGCCAATTACGATCTCGTGAAAATTGCCACCGAAAGTCTCTACCAGGCTTGCACGCACCTTTTTATGCAAAAACAGCTGAATGCCCGGAACCTTGAGCAGAAATTTCACAACAGGTTTTTCGAGCGCAGGCAGGATGCGCTTCCGGTATATTTTTTCGATTACCAGCGGAACGGAGAGGATCAGTCGCGGCTTAACCTCCTGGAAAGCTTTGATAATCAACTGCGGTGTTGGAGGCTTTGTCAGGAAGGTCACATGGCATCCCACCGAAACGGGGAAAAGAAATTCGAACAACAATCCAAAGACATGGGCCATTGGAAGGAAGGAGACAATGCTGTCGCCGGCTTTTAGTGGCATATGCTCCTGGGCGTAAATGATGTTCGATAGCAGACTCCTTGCCGGAATCATCACTCCCTTGCTAAACCCAGAAGTTCCGCTGGTGTAGGAGAGCACACTAAGGTCATCTCCTTCAAAATCAGATAATTCAAAATTACCAGGGGCGGATTGACCTGCGTACTCAACAGAAAAACACTTCAACCAAAGCTCCTTCTCCTGTGGCGAAGGAAACGAAAGTGCTGAGAAATCTGTCAGGCTGACAACTCCTTTGATTCCATTCATTTTTGAGTTGTCGAGTTTCTCAAAAATGGTATCTGCAGCAAACAAGAATGAGGATTCGGAGTGCTGGAGGATATGCTGGATATCTTCGGGATTAAAATCAGGTAGGATGGGAACTGTAACCGCTCCGTACCCGGAAACTGCCAGAAAAGAGATGGCCCAATTGGAAGAGTTTCGTCCGAGAATGGCAATCTTGTCCCCTTTCTGAATACCCGCTTCCCTGAAATAGCAATGAATCTGCCGGATAATTTGTGCGGCTTCGCCAAAAGTAGTTGTCGATCCCTGAAAATCGGAGAAAGCATTGTTTGTCCAATTCTCCCTGAAACATTTTGCGTAGATTCCAATTAGATGATCGCGATTCATAAGTACAGGTTATTTATGATTTGAATAGCAACTGAAGAACTCTTAAAATTAGTCAAAAAATGGTTAGTTACTCACTGGAATCTGCATCTGTAAGAATTCCGCAGCATTGGTATTATTCCCAAACAATCCGGGGCTCTACACTATTTCTGGGAAACTATCGGATAAGGACGATCATAGCCCTTAACCGAATGCCAAATGATACGGTTAAAGATATCTTCGTCAATGCGGTCATAATCTTCAAGATCCTGCTCCAGCGATTTTATTGCCCATGAAAGTTGCTTTCCGGACAGGTTACTAATAGGAGGATTTACCTCTTGCGGGGAAATATTACGCTTCTCAGCCTTGTAAGGGGTAAAGTCGGGTTTTTCCTGGAAACAGTCTGTCATTGGTTCCGAAGAATTGTCCAACTGATTCATCGGCGCAATACCTAAAATATTTTCTATCGTCCGGACCATATTGATTTGCGAATAATAAGTAGAAACTACCTCTTTGCGTTTGGTATAAGGACTGATGACCATTCCTACGGTTCGATGACCATCCACATGGTCAAGTCCGGCCTGAGGATCATCCTCAGTAACGAAAATGGAGGTCTCTTTCCAGAATTTGCTGTTCGAAATTGCCTCTACGATCTGCCCCAGGGCAAGATCATTGTCCGCAACAGCAGCCCGGGGAGTGGGCAAACCCGGTCGTGTCCCGGAAGTATGGTCGCCGGGTAAAAGCATGATGATAAAATTCGGGAAATTACCTGTTTTCTCAAATTCGTGCAGCTCCTTAATAAATTCAGCTGCCCGGTACACATCGGGTACATTAATTGGAAAGCCAATAAATGTGGGACAAGTGTAGGGAATGATCTGAGCAAGATTTGCTTTTGCTTTGATAGATATTTTATTTGTTCCCTGATGAAAGTCGTTATATATTTCCGAAAAAGTAGCAGTTTTGGGATTGATTTCCGCATCTACAAATTCCCCGTAGTTTCGAAATGTCAACCCCTTTTTCAGAACATTATCCCAGATAAATCCTGAGCTTGCATAAGCCAAGGCATCATCCCCGTCATAAGGATAGCTTCGGGTGAAATTACCGAACGACTTCTCCAGATAATCCGTTACATATGCTTCATTGGTCCACTGATGGCCGTCGGCGCTTAACACTCCGCTGCAATAGAAATTGTCCATCAGGACAAAAGTCTCGGCTAGTTTGTGGTGATTGGGCGTGATGTTGCGCCCAAACATGACCAGACTGGTATCGCCGTTCCCCTGTTTCATGTCACCGAAAACCTGATCATAGGTCCGGTTCTCCTTGATGATATAAACCACATGTTTGATGGGTGATTTCTGCGATGGTATTTGAGGAACCGCTGCATTCTTAGGAAAATTTTCCTTTATGGAGGGATCTTTCACCATTTTAGAGAGTGAATTGTTTTTCACTACAACATCTGTCATTTTCTGCAATTCCATTTTGCCGGGTACTGCCATAATTGAAACACTCCCAAGGTGGTCACGCGAGTTATACCCTCCTTTATCCTGTCCCTTGTTCCTCGAACCGATCCCTTTTACGTTTGCCACATACAATTGAGTTCCTTCTTTGTTCATGATGACAGATCCGGGATACCAACCAGTTGGAATGTATCCGATAACACGGCAAGGTGAGCCGGTTTCAATGACGCAGAGTGCATTATCGGTCCCATTTGCTGCATAAAGATATTTCCCATCAGGGGATAGCGTAAGGGCATTGGGCGCACTGCCAAAAGGAGTTTCTTTGTTCAAATGCACTGAGATTACACTTTTAACATTATCATTTTTGGTGTCAATGACGAAAATTTGATCACTATTGGCGCAAGCTACATACAAAAGGGATTTATCGGCATTAAAAACCATCCCTGACGGGTGTAGGCCAACTTTGATCTCTTTGACGGATCTGTTATTTCGCAAATCTACAACAGAGACTGTGCCACTGTTCGCGATGCCCGTTTTAGGATCCACCAGAACCTGGCTGCCGGATGAATTATAGGTTGATTCACCCTGTACAGGTCTCTTTCCACCCCAATTGGTAACATATGCCTTCAGATCGGAGACCAGCATAACTCCGTATGGAACCATTCCTACCGGGATCTCGCGAACTGACTTATCCTGCATATTGATAACGGCGAGGGTATTATTCCTGGTTAAAGTGACGAACAACTTCTCTTCCGTCGAATTCAAGGCAAGACCACCAGGCCCGGAATCTCCTCCTATGGGTGGCTTGGGCATGTCGATCTTTGAATCCCAGGATAATACATTGTTCTGATCAAACCGGGCTACCAGAATCTTACTGGTCGCTTCAGAAAGATAGATCTTCCGGTTATCTTTCGAAGTACAGATTCCGGTAAATGAGGCACCAACTTTTTCATATGGAAGCGATTGCTTCACCGTTCTGTCGCTCAACCTGATCAGATCGAGCGATTTCATGTTCTTGATCAACAGAAAATCCCCATTGGAGGTCAAAGTAAGATCAACAGGCCTTCCCGGCAGATAAACCTGCTCTCCTGCAGGCCGTAAGAGTTGATTGGAAGGAACCAATACACTTCCATCCTTCTGCTGACCGACTTTGAGATTATCATTGTCTTGAGCTTCGATTATCGCATAAACAAACAGAAGCGAAACAACCAATAACCCCCTGAAAAAATAATATTCTCTCTTCATAAAAATAATTTAGACCCGGTTTGAACGTATAGATTTCTCAGGACAGATGATCCGCCATGTACTTCAACCCGTCCAGGGTCAGGTTTTCGTCAATGATCTCAATCCTTTCGGAGATATTTTGCAGTACGGACGACAATCCTCCTGTCGCAATAACTCTCAATTTCAGTGATAGTTCTGATTCGGTCCTGCTAATCATTGAATCCACTAATCCCGCGAATCCAAATACGAGTCCCGACTGAATAGCATGAACGGTATTATCACCCAAAACGGAGGGTGGGGCAACCAACTGCACATCCCGCAACTGTGCCGTATTTCCAGTCAGTGATTTTAATGCCGTCTGCAATCCGGGTACGATGGCCACTCCCAGAATTTTACCAGTATCGCTGATGGTGGTAAAGGTGATGGCGGTTCCAAAATCAACCACCATGGAGGCACCACCATAACGTACGAAAGCAGCCGTGGCATCGGCAACAATGTCGGTGCCAATCTCGTCCCTGCTCAAAATCTCAATAGGCAGTTTGTCATAAACCGAAGGTTGTACCAACAATGGCGCATGTCCCAGCAAATGAAGGAGCATCTCGTTGAATGGTCTTATCAGACTAGGTACAACACTACTCAGGACTGTTTTGGAAATTTTCTCCCGACAGATGGTGCAACTGTTGAACAGGGACCTGAAAATTACCTCATATTCATCGGCCGTTTTGGACGAAACAGTCCGGATCCGCCAGATCTTCAGCCAT